>JAYVAI010000545.1:0-18261 GCA_043751075.1 Cyclobacteriaceae bacterium
TTGATTCATTCAGACGATTGGGTAATAGTTCGCGTTTTTGAATACGGGACTTTAGATGACGTCTTTGATGTTATACGACTATACGGCAAGGAAAAAGTAAAATCAGTTCTTATTCATGCAACCCTAAAGCCGATGGCAAAATCCATGGCTTTTCTTTTTTTCGGAATAGATACAAACAAAAAATATGCTGCATAAAGAGACAGTTTCAAAGGAGTTGATAGAAGTAACAAAGGCACTTATGGACATGGATCAGCTAAATTCATTTCAGCTGGTTGGCGGAACAGCAATAGCACTGCAAATTGGTCACAGAAAGTCCATTGACATCGATTTATTTTCAACTAAGAAGACGGATCTGTTAAGGATAAAGAGGTCATTGACCGATTCGTTTTCGAAAATATCAAACGTTGTACTTACTCAGAATTGTGTACGAGCAGAAATAAATGGAGTTCGCGTAGATATTTTTGACGACTGGTCTATTCCGTTCAGAAAAAGTCAAATCATTGAAGAAGGGATTAGGTTAACAGCCCTTGAGGATTTGGCGGCTTTTAAATTGAGCACAATAACCGGACGGAGGGAAAAAAAGGACTACATAGATTTATTTTTCCTTTTCAAGAAATTAGGAGCTAAATCAATCTTAAAGGAATTCGAAAAATATGAACCGTTATTGTCTGCTAAATCTTTGATGTTTGCATTGACAGAGGTTGTTACCGCAAAAGAAAACAAGTCTCCCATGCCTGATATGCATATAAAAATTGAATGGAAGGAGGTAACTGAATCCATGCTTCAAGCAGCGCAAACCTACATTGAAATAAAAAAAACGGAGCCTAAAAACAGGAACCTGGGCTTATGATATCCTGTGCTTCATCGGATAACCATCGATCCTCAAAAGCGATATTGTTTTGGTAAGGAGATTTTTTTCCAATGAAGGCTATTTCCCCACCTTCAAATTCTCTGCCATCATCAACACAAAATCTTTTCCTTTTACGAAGCCTTTTCCATATTCGGCATCGTACTTATCGGTAATGCCAAGTGCGGGAATGTCTTCCATTTTCTTTCCTTTCTTTAAGGCAGCCACAACCTGATCGCGTATGTCGGCAACGGCATCGCGCACTTTTTTCACATCGGCTTTGGTGGCCAGTTCACCGTGGCCGGGAATGACTTTCGTGTTGTCATCGATCAGCAATAGTATTTTATCCAATGTTGAAACAAATCCGTTCACGGAGCCACCGCTTGAAATATCGATGTACGGATAAGCATATCGCACAAACGCATCACCTGTGTGAACTACGTTTGCTTTTTTAAACTGAACGATCACATCTCCATCGGTGTGGCCAAGGTCGAAATGGTGGAGCACAATATCTTCCTCGTTCAAATGAAAATTGAGCTTGTCGGAAAAAGTGATGGCAGGCCAGGCTTCTTTATCGCGTGGCGGGTTGGTGCGGTTTTGCCGTGTGTTTATACTTTCTTTCATCATGCGCTCGCGCACCTGATCGTGTGCCACAAGGGTTGACCCCATTTTGTAAAAATTTTCATTTCCACCACTGTGGTCGCCATGCAAGTGGGTGTTGATCAGGAATTTTATTTCTCCCGGATCAAGGGATTTGATCGCACCATTGATTTTGTTGGAAAGCGGGGCAAATTGATTGTCGATCATCAGAGTTCCTTCTTTGCCTATCATAACACCGATATTGCCGCCCGCACCTTTCAGCATGTAAATTTGTTCGGTCACCTTTACCGGACGGATGCGCACGGTGTCATAATTTGTTTGGGCGCTAAGGGCAAGCGGCACCAATAATAGGAGAGTGTTTAAATAAATTGTTTTCATAGAGTGAGGATTTGATTTGGTATTAAATCTAACAAAAAAAGGATGGTTAAAGAATTTCTTGGGTTAAAAGCAAGAAACAGGTTGGGCAATAAATTATCACATCGCAGATTTGTGTGAACAAAAAACAATAGCTTTATGAAAACAGTTATGGACCAACATCCAGCATCCAGTATCCACCATCCAGCTAACGACATCAATTACCAGCGCATAGAGCACGCCATTAAATACCTGGAAGAAAATTTTCAACGCCAGCCAGAACTGGATGAAGTAGCAGAGAAAGTTCATCTCTCCCCGTTTCACTTTCAGCGATTGTTTACGGAGTGGGCCGGCATAAGCCCGAAGCGATTTTTGCAATTCCTCACGGTGGATTTTTTGAAATCAAAACTAAAAGAGTCAAAAAATTTAGTGGAAGCGGCCGAGGCTGCGGGGCTCTCCAGCCAATCGCGGGTGTATGATTTGTTTACAACCCTGGAGGCCATGACCCCGCAAGAGTATAAGTTGAATGGCTCAGGCATACGCATAGAATATGGCATTCACCAAACACCTTTTGGGGAGGCATTGATTGGGGTGACCGAGCGCGGTGTATGCTGGTTGGGGTTTGTCAATACTGATGAAGATGCCAACTATGAATTGAAGAAAATGAAAACGCATTGGCATAACTCGGTGTTTCATCACGATCAGATTTTAACTCAAAGCTTTGCCGAAAAAGTATTTGCACCTGCCAACAGACGCAATGATGTAAAGCCAAAAGAGAAGATACACGTGCTTGTAAATGGCACAAACTTTCAAATCAAAGTATGGGAAGCGCTGCTAAAACTTCCGGTGGGAAATGTGACTACGTATCAAAGCATCGCCCTGCAAATTCAAAACCCCAAAGCCACGCAAGCGGTGGGCTCTGCGGTGGGCTCCAACCATATCGCTTATCTCATTCCATGCCATAGGGTGATACGCAAAGACGGAGTGCTGGGCGAGTATCGCTGGAGCGCAACCAGAAAGAAAAGTATTATTGGGTGGGAGATGGCGGTGGCCGAAGCGATCAAATAATTCCTGTATATTGAACGCTTAATTTTAAATCTTCTCCACTTGAGTCACACAACTGTTGCTTCCTCTGCTTTCAAAAGATTATTTCTTCCAGGTGTCATTCTTCAATCCGTGCTTATTGGCGGAGGCTATGCTACCGGTCGCGAGATTGTTGAGTATGGTGGAAAATTTGGAGCCGGTGGGTGGATCAGCGGCCTCGCGATTTTTTTTGGATTCTCTCTCATTTCATTTTTGTCGATGGAGGCCAGTCGTTACTGGAAGGTGTATGATTACAAGTCGTTATTAAAAAAGTTAATTGGTCCGGGTTGGATTGCCTATGAAGTGGTGTACTTGTTGTTAGCGGTTCTCATCATTGCAGTGATGGCATCGGCAGCAGGTGAAATTTTAAATCTGACCTTGAATTTTAATAAGTGGGTAGGAGTAGTGTTGATCACTGTGGTGGTTGGCTTCTTAAACTACAAAGGAGAAGAAATGATTGCCAAACTGGAGACCATTGGTTCCGTGGCGTTGTTCATTGCTTATTTCATTTTTACTTTTTCTGTATTTGGAAGCAAAGGCGATGCGATCGTGCAGACCTTTCGTGATTGGAATACGAGTTATCTGCCGGAAGCACCGGGCATCGGAATTTTATTATGGACCGGTATTTTATATGTAGGCTATAACCTCGCGGTGTATCCGGCTTCGTTTTTTACTTTCC
Source organism: Cyclobacteriaceae bacterium (assembly GCA_043751075.1). Taxonomy (GTDB): domain Bacteria; phylum Bacteroidota; class Bacteroidia; order Cytophagales; family Cyclobacteriaceae; genus ELB16-189. Next base: position 3,564 of record JAYVAI010000545.1, read on the forward strand.
GTGATATTCATTCAAGAAAGGAGAGTATGGTGGCCTCCGTCATATCCGGATTAATGATGACGATCCCCTGGTTCCTTACTTACTTCGCCATCATGGCATATTATCCGGATAAAAATATTTTGGAGTCAACCGTGCCATGGCTAAAAATGTTGGAAGAGTTTAATCCAATTCTGATTGCTGTATTTGGTGTAGTGGTTGGCTGGACGTTGATTGAAACGGCTACCGGTATGATACACGCCTTTATCAGCCGCATTGAAACAGAAGCTCTTCAAAACGGAAAGCCGTTGAAGAAAATCACCAAGGCATATATTTCTTTTGCTGCGCTCATCGCCTCATTGGTGCTGGCACAAGTTGGCATCATTGATCTGGTGGCCAAAGGTTATACCATCATGGCCTATGCAATGATAGCAGTGTATGCGGTGCCTCTTTTTATTTTCGCGCCTAAGTTCATGAAAAGTAAGTAGGCGGTAAGATCCCTCAAAGTGATAAGACAAACCCCGTCAATAAAAAACCTTGTTAGAGTTGGTCGCCTGACCAACTCATTTCAAATCTCCATTTTTGTCCTGTCAATTATGAAACTCAGAGAGTAGGACTGAAATGAAATCTCTCATGGTTGCGGGTCAACAACTATTTTTTTGACCCAACATAGGCTCTGTTTCTAATTTAATACCCCCACTTCTTCATCACATCATAATCTTCTTTCATGCATTGAAGCGGAGTTTTTCCCTGGTAGCTTTCCTGCTCGATGATAAAATGAATGGTGCCGCCCGAATCGCGGCACAGGTCGATCACTTCTTTTACACCCACAATGCCAGCGCCCAAAATAGTGCTTTCATATTTTTCTTTACTCCCTTCGGTGGTTTTGATTTCGTCTTTTACGTGCAACGATTCAAAGCGGCCTGGATATTTTCTAACGATGTCAATGGCCTTGGCGCCACCGTTGTATAAATTGCCTGTGTCAAGTTGTTGCATCACTAAATTGGGATCGGTGTTTTGCAGAATGATGTCGTAAAGGGTTTTGTCGTTTAGCTTTTCGCTGAATTCAAAATCATGATTGTGATACCCAAATTTCATCCCCGACTTTTTGCAGAGTTCGCCACTCTTGTTGAACATCTCCAGGAACTTAAGAAGCTCATCATAGTTTTGCCTCACTTTCTGATCCATGGAAGGGCTGATCACAAATTGTTGTCCCATTGTTGCGGCATCTTCTACGGTATATTTCCACAGATCGTTAAAATCTTTTTTGGCGTCATCCCAATGGCGGGTTTTGCTCAACACCGTGTGGCCACTGGGCATAGTCATGCCCAGGTCGCCCAATATTTTTTTGAATTCTGTCGTGGTCCATCCATAGAATTTCCTGTCCACATAATTGGCGTGCTCTACATGTTTGTAGCCGTATTTGGCCAACTCTTTCAATGTGCCGAGCGGATCTTTTTTCATCTCATCGCGCACACAATAAAGCTGCAACCCCAACAATTTGTCCTTGGCGGTGCGGGCAAACAACGAAGTGGAAAGCAAAGAACCTCCGGCCACGGCCAGGGCACTTTTTTTAATAAAATCTCTGCGTGAAGTAGTCATGGTATTTAATGTTTGGATGAAGATAACATATTTGACCAAATCGGGTAAGCATTTTTTTGTAAGTGGTAGAGATACTTTGCAGCAAAAGTCAATTTTTTGAAACCGAAACCATTTTACATACATTTACGTAATTAATAAACGTATGAATGATACCCGACAATCAATCAAATCCATTTTCATTTTTTCAATGCTATTTATGCTTGGATCGAATTGCTTCTCACAAGCAATTATCCATGGAACGATACTGGATCACGAGTCACGAAAAGAAATTGAATTCGCTCATTTAAGTATCACCAACTCTGTATTCGGTACCTCTACAGACCCCGCTGGAAAATTTCTATTAAAAGTAGAGCGAGAGCATACTAAAGAAAAAATAAAAATATCTTGTATAGGCTATTCCAATAAGTTTCTATCCATTGATAGCTTGACTCGGCTTTCTAAAAGTGAAATCATTATTTATTTAGAACCGAGTACTCAATCCTTAAACGAAGTGGTAGTCAAGGCAACACGAATCGAACCAGGCGATCTTTTGAAACAAGCCATTGAAGCAATCCCCAAGAACTATTTGCAGCAACCTTTCAACATGGAATTTTATACCAAAACATCTGTGTCCGATTCATCATCTAATGTGCTATATCGGTTGGAAAGTATTTTATTGTCCTACCGGAATGGTTATAAGCCTAAAGCGATGGATATTACCAAAGTCCTTCAAAAAAGGGAGATTGGAAAAAGCCCATTAGCAACATATAGATTCAGAAAAGAATCTCAAGATCATTTTCCATACTGGGCTGGGATGGATATTAGTCTCGTTGACCAAATTGGAGCTGGAGCTGGATCAGGTTATACAATCTTCAACCCATCCCTTTTCAAAAAATTGAAATTTGCCTATGCCGGTATTTCAATTTTCGATACTGATACACTATGCGCAATTGAATACTCAACTCGTAAAAAGGATGTGAAGAGCGCATCCGAAGAAGTGGATGGCCAGTATAATGGCATCATTTACATAGCTGTAAATAACCTGGCTATCATTAGGCACTCATTAAAAATTGGAAACAAATTTTTTGACATAATCTATAGAAAGCATGGGATTCACTATTTCCCCTATGCAATCAAAAGCAAATATCCAGCATACCCGGATAAGCATTATTTGGTTTCCCTTGAGGTTTACCTTAAAGTAATAAGGACTGAAAACATTGAAGTGATTGAACACAAACCCGAAAATTGGTTTCCCGATGGTGTTCCTTTTCGCGAGGAGTACTGGAAAGAGAATTATCCCAAAGCCAAAAATTAATTTTTTTTGAAAAGTAATTTGAGCCATAATGAATGATCAAAATGACATACAGCCACCTCGCTTGGCACAACGATTTTTATCGTGGTATTGTCGGCCTGAGCTTTTGGAGGATTTGCAAGGCGATCTCTTGGAGTACTTTAATCGCAATCTCAAAAGCAAAGGCCTCAAAAAAGCGCAATTGATTTACATCATGGACGTGCTCAAATTTTTAAGGTTGTACACACTTCGCAAACCAAAACTTTTCAACCGTGATGAACCAGGGATATTACTAAGAAACTATACCGTAATAGCATACAGGAACATTCGGAAAAACAAATTACATTCTGCCATCAAGGTAGCAGGGCTAACCTTAGGCATTTCATGTTTTATTCTCATTGCGCTCTATGTCCAATCTGAATATTATTTTGACAGGCATTTTGATAAAGCCGAAAGGATATACCGGGTTTCGTTGAGCATGTATTCAAAAGAAACAAATGAGATTACCAACCTTGGTTGGAGCGAGGCTCCTCTTATTGAACAATTGACAGAATCATTTCCCGAGCTTGAGGCTGTCACTGGCATTCTTAAAATGAGAGGCAAAGTGAAAGTACTATGCGGATCAAATACCTTCTTGGAAGATAATTTGTTCATCGCTGACCAGAAGTATTTTTCCGTTTTTTCCCATCACTGGATCGAGGGCAATCCTCAAACTGCTCTGGAACAACAATACGCTGTCGTGCTAACAGAAAAACTTTCGCATAAATATTTCAAAAATGAAAGCCCACTGAACAAAACACTTATCATCAATAATGAAAACTATGTGGTAACTGGGTTGATAAAAGATTTACCACACAATACAGATATAAAATTTGATGGGTTGATATCGGTAAACTCGCATTTTCCGGATTGGTGTTTTACCTACCTCTTATTTAAAAAAGAAAAAGATGCCGCAGGGTTTCAGCAAAAACTGGACACCTTATTCGATAACTACTTAAGACCTATCCTCGCTCAATCCGATAGTGATGGAGCTTATGTGTATGAAGCATTGACTGATATTCATTTCGGTGAAAGGAGGTTGTTCGACCCACCTAAAGGAAGTAAGCCAGCCCTGTACTCCTTCGCTGCCATTGGCTTTTTGATTTTAATAATTTCCGGTTTCAATTATATCAATATTTCAATTGCCCAATCCACCAAGAGGCAATCTGAAATTGGGATTCGAAAAGTGATGGGTGCCATGAAGAATCAAATTCGGTGGCAGTACATAGTGGAATCGTTGTTGATCTGTTTCATTGCATTGATCATCGCAATAGGCTTGGTGATGTATTCTGTCCCGATTTTAAATTCGTATGATATTCTGAATTTTGATTGGAATGACTGGCAAGGACTTGTGTTGATAATTTTTATTGTGCTATTGACAGTATCCGTTGCCATTGGTAGTGGCAGTTATTCAACCCTGTATCTTGCTTCATCCAACACGATTGAAAACCTGAAAGGAAAGGCTGGCAACCGAGGCCAAACCGCTTTCAAAAACTCTCTCATCGTTTTCCAATTTACGGCCTCCCTATCCTTGATTTTTGCAACACAGGTGGTTTATGATCAAATGCAGCTCCTGTTAAAAAGCAATCCCGGTTTCAATAAGGATCAAGTTCTAGTGGTGGATATCCCAAGTGATGAAACCATTTATAGCAAACTCCCGGCATTGAAAAACGCCTTGAATGAATTTTCGTTTGTAAAAAATTCCTCCCTCGTTGGAAGTAATTCAATTCCTACAAGCGATCTTGAAATGGACACCTATTCGGTTGCGGGCCAGTCGCAGATAAAGTTACTCAACTATGTCCGCACAGACGATGGCTACTTTGATGTTTTGGGATTAACAATGGTAGCGGGAAGAACATTTAACAAGACTGACCTTGACAGTTCCCGAAGTGTAGTCATCGTGAACGAAGCGTTGGTAAAAAGTATGGGATGGGAAAATCCACTTGAACAAACCATTACGTATGGCGAACCAGCTGAAGTGATTGGAGTAGTGCGGAATTTCTATTTTCACGGGATGCAAAGTAAAATCGAACCAATTCAGTTTTATCCAAATAATAATGTTTATGAAAAACTATTGGTAAAGATTGAATCACCCGACATGAACAAAATCTTGGCCTTGGAGAAAGTTTGGAAGGCTCAACTAAATCAACCATTCGAGTATAAGTTTTTGGATGAATATTTCAAGGAGCAACTGATGAAAGAGAATATCCTGCAAAAGTTGTTAATCTATTTCTCTGCCCTTTCTGTAGTCATTACTTGCCTTGGATTGTTTGGACTGATTAGCTTGACCATCGCTCAAAAATCAAAAGAAACCGGAATACGGAAAATATTGGGGGCAAATCTTGTTGATCTCTTGATACTAACTTGGAAAGGATACCTCAAACTGATAGCGATCTCTTTACTGATTTCATTTCCTATAGTACTTTTTCTAATGGCCCGATGGCTCGAAAATTTCCCAAACAAAACTGCTATGGACCTTAGCCAATATCTCTTTGGTGTTTCAATCCTTAGTATCGTAATCTTGATTATCATACTTTATCAAGCGAACAAAATCATCAAAATGCAGATCATTGAAAGTATAAAACAAGAATAATTCAAGACCACCATTTTAATCACAGTTATGAAAGGAACAAACCTCGGAGAATTTGAAGAACTGGTTTTGCTCACCATTGCCGCCTTGATGAGCGATGCCTACAGTGTAGCCATTTGCGATGAACTGGAAAGGCAAACCGACCGCTCCACTAAATTGGGCGTAGTACATGCCGTGCTCAACCGACTTGAAGAAAAGGGCTACGTGAAAAGTAAACTGGGCGAAGCAACAAGTGCCCGAGGTGGCAAACGCAAACGATACTACACGATGACCAACACCGGAAAAGCTGCCTTGATCAAATCCAAAGAATTGCGCGATCAGTTGTGGAGCATGGTACCGGAGCTTTCGTTAAAGAGGATTTGATGTTGGAATAAAGAAGTCAGGAATATAAAAACGAAGCCCATTTGAGCGTTTGCAGGAGATAGAGATAACTAAATCAGTTAATTTAGGACACCACCCAATAAGGGTCAATGATCAATGGAGAATAATATTCAAATGAGATAAAGGAAATGCTTCGGACGTTGAGTTATAGGACTATCATTAAAAAGGAAATGGAAATATTAAAAAACATTCATCCTGGAGAAATCCTTCTGGGAGTTCTTACTTCCATTGGGACTAAGTGAATATAAGTTGTCAAAGCAACGCGGCAGAACAACGTGCGGCAGAACTTGAGGACGACTAAACAACTTCTTCCTTAATCACCACTTTCTCCATCACATCGCCCTGGCGGATAACATCAATGATATCCAAACCCTCATACACTTTTCCGAACACGCTATGGTTGCGGTCTAAGTGCTGTGTGGATTGGCGTGTGTGGCAGATAAAAAATTGCGACCCTCCTGTGTTGCGGCCAGCATGGGCCATCGAAAGCACACCTCGGTCGTGGTATTGGTTTTTGCCCGTGAGTTCGCAGTTGATTTGATAGCCGGGGCCACCATTGCCTATGCCATTGGGGCAACCCGCTTGCACCATAAAGTTGGGGATCACCCGATGGAAGATAAGCCCATCATAAAAACCTTTTTCGGCCAACGTGATAAAATTCTTAACGGTATTGGGAGCATCTTCTTCAAAGAATTTAATTTTCATTACACCCTTCTTGGTATGGATTTCGGCAATTTTCATTTTTAAGATTTTAAAATTCGCCTGCAAGATAACAGGAAATTGAAATGATGATTGTGCAAAATACTTTAAATGCTTAATTTCCTTGATGGATTTTTCAATTTCATCGCACGTTATCCGGGTAAATCAAACCGATACACTTTCAGCCGAGAGTTGCACACCGGCTTCCGCAAAGGCTGTATTTGTTTTTGCTCACGGTGCGGGGGCTGGCATGAACCATTCTTTCATGAAAGACTTGTCCACCGAGCTGGCCAAGCACAAGATTGCCACCCTCCGGTATAATTTTTTGTACATGGAGCAGAAAAAGAAACGTCCTGATTTTCCCGCAGTTGCACAAAAAGCGGTGGAGGCCGCTATCCATGCTGCCAAAGAAATATTTCCAAACATTCCACTGCTGGCCGGTGGCAAATCGTTTGGTGGCCGCATGACTTCACAATTTTTATCTTCGAACCCGATTGCCTTAGTAAAAGGTGTTGTTTTCGTTGGGTTTCCTCTGCACCCTGCCGGCAAGCCTTCGGTTGATCGTGCCGAACATTTGAAAAATATTAAACAGCCCATGCTCTTTTTGCAAGGAACAAAAGACACGTTGGCGGAATGGCCGCTGATCGAAAAAGTATGTGCCCAGCTCCCTCCCTCCATACTGATTAAATTGGAAGGGGCCGATCACAGTTTTAAAGTATCAAAAAAAAATTTAGTTCCTGTGCTGGCCTCGCACATCAGCCATTGGACCGATACGTTGCTACGATAGGTAAGTTATAAATCACTTTTGCAACACTATCTGATAGGCATCTATGTAGTGCTTGATCAGGTTTTCCCAATCAAAAGCATACGAATAATTTTCTACTTTATTTCTCTGGATGATGCGGCTCCTGCGGTCTTGCTGCAGAAACTTATAAAGAAATGAAGCAAGCTGCCGCGCACTCCAGTCGAAGGTGCGCTTGCCCCTGTCCACCACAAACATTCCGCCCGATTCGTGGTCGGGCATATTGCGCATAAGGTAATCGCCAAACCCGCTCAGGTCGCTGGTCACTGCCGATACACCGTTGGCCATGCACTCCAGCGGGGTGTAGCCCCACGGTTCGTAATAGCTTGGAAAAATTCCCAAGTGGCAGCCACGAACAAACTGGGCGTAATCCATACCAAAGAGGGGACTGGTGGAATTTATAAAATCAGGATGATAGACAATTTTTACTTTGTCTTCTTCCCGGTTCAGCAAATCTCTGCGCACCAAAAACTGAAGTATTTCATCTTTCTCTTCGTCCACTAATTTGTGCGTTACCGGAAGCGGCAGTTTGTTGCTTTTCCAGGATTGAATCGTTCTGCGATAGCGAAGCTTCCAGTATTCATCCACAAAATCATTTAGCTCGGGCAGGCGGTTGTCTTTGCGGATGGTGCTTTCAAAAAACAAACGCTTGCCCATCTGCTTCTGTATCGCTTCGCAGGTTTGGCGTATTTCTTCCATTACGGCACGCGACTGCAACACCTCGGGCTTGATGCTGTAAAACTCACGCTTGGTAACAAAAAACATAACCACTGTAAGCTCTGATTTTGCCAATTTAAGTTGGTGGTTAAGGTGCACCAGCGCTTCGAGGGTAAGATCGAAGCCTTTGTTTTTGTATTCATATCGGCCCGAAGTGAAAAAGTAAAGTGTCTTGTTCAAATCAAATGAATAGGAACTAAAGAAATGCCCCATCACAAACTCATGTATTTGTTCCTTGTATAATGCATGCAGGTTCTGAAATTCGTGCAGCACTTCAAACCGTTGTATGTTCAACCCGTTGGGCAACACCACATCGGGGGTCCTTTTTAAAAGATGCTTGCATTCGCGCGCAGTCACATCGCTCACGGTGGTCATCACATCGCAACTTTGCGCGCAGGCATACTCAATGGCCACTTCGGTTTCCACACCAAATTTTTTGGCTTCTTCCTCCCGGTTGAAAAATGGAAGGTGTGCATAAAACAACGGTGAGTTGATGGCAAGGTGCCTGCCCAATTGCGTGGCGTGCGTGGTGAAAACAGTTTTCACTGGCATGTTTTCATGTTTGATGTCCAGGATGGGCAACCCGGCCATCCATTCATGAAAATGGGCGATCAATGTTTGGTCGCTCCCGGCCAGCCGCACCAGTTCGTCAATGAAAAGTTTGGTCAAGTAAGCGAACCCCACTACCTGGTTTATCAACGGATTGTCGTAGATGCGGATGTTGTGGTTTTTCCAAAGCAAATATTTGATCACGCTCATGGCCTTTTCTTCAATCGCGTTGGGGTTCAGCAATACCACGCGGGGCTTTCCGGTAATCAGCCATTCGGCATACACCACATCATATCCTTTTTTTCGCAGGCTGTCGGCAGCCAATCCAAAAATATCAGCCGCATCTTCCAATGGCTCCAGCTCGGCTTGTATTTGTTTGTTTACGTAAGGCCCTATCATGCAAAACCGTCCGCTCCAGGTTTCCATCATGGCGGGGGCCTTCGAGCGGATCACCGTATAGATACCTCCCACCTGATTGCATACCTCCCAAGCCACTTCAATGAGAAAAGTATTTTGTGAAATGGATGTTGATGTTAATGATCGTTTTGGCATGGCTTAGGTCAAAGTGACGGAATCATATTTAATAATGATCAATTTAATGACAATATTTCTTAAAAGCACAATTCTTGTTGGATGGATTCTAATTTGTGATGATGGACTCACAAGACATTGAAATATGAGCTTCGACAAATTCACGATAAAATCGCAGGAAGCACTGCAAAAATCCGCAGAGATTGCCACCGCAAAACAGCAACAGGCCATTGAGCCAGGTCACGTGCTTAAAGCAATTTTGGAAACAGACGAAAATGTTTCCAACTACTTGTTCAAAAAACTGAATGTGAATGAAACCATCCTCCTCACCAAGCTGGAAGAGATTGTGGATGGCTATCCGCGTGTGTCGGGCCAGCAAGCGTACCTTTCTTCGGCTTCCAACACGGTGTTGCAAAATGCAGAAAAGGAATTGCGCGAATTTAAAGATGAATATATAGCCGTTGAGCATCTGTTGCTAGCCCTGCTCGGCACAAAAGACAAAGTGGCTTCCATCATGAAAGATGCAGGCTTTGAGCGGAGCACATTGATAAAAGCGATCAAGGAATTGCGCGGTGGTTCAAAAGTTACCGACCCCAATGCCGAGGCCAAATACAAATCCTTGGAGCGCTACTCAAAAAACCTGAACGACCTGGCCAAAAAAGGAAAGATAGATCCGGTGATTGGCCGCGATGAAGAAATCCGCAGGGTACTTCAAATACTTTCGCGCAGGACAAAAAACAATCCTATCCTTTTAGGCGAACCCGGTGTGGGCAAAACCGCCATTGTGGAAGGCTTGGCACAACGCATTGTAAACGGTGATGTGCCCGAAAACCTAAAATCAAAATTGCTGATTTCGTTGGACATGGGTTTGCTCGTGGCCGGAGCTAAATACAAAGGCGAATTTGAAGAAAGGTTGAAGGCTGTTATCAAAGAAGTAACGGACTCGAATGGGGAAATAATTTTATTTATAGATGAGATCCATACCTTGATCGGTGCGGGCGGTGGTGAGGGTGCCATGGATGCCGCCAACTTATTGAAACCTGCCCTGGCCCGTGGCGAACTTCATGCCATTGGCGCCACTACATTAAAGGAGTATCAAAAGTACATTGAGAAAGATAAAGCACTCGAGCGCAGGTTTCAGTCGGTGATGGTGGATGAGCCCTCGTTGGAGGATGCTATTTCAATATTGCGTGGCATAAAAGATAAATACGAATTGCACCATGGCGTTCGCATTAAAGACGATGCCGTAATTTCTTCGGTGGAATTGTCAAGCCGCTATATCACCGAACGCTTTCTTCCCGACAAGGCCATTGATTTAATGGACGAAGCAGCTGCAAAATTGAGATTGGAAATGGATTCGTTGCCCGAAGAGCTTGACGAGCTTAACCGCAAGATCATGAAATTGGAAATTGAGCGCGAAGCCATGCGCAGGGAAAAAGACAAGGACAAGGAAGTAACATTGAGCAAGGAAATTTCCGAACTGGCGGAAGGCCGCAATTCGCTAAAGGCAAAATGGGAAAGTGAAAAAGCCATTGTGCAAGGTTTGCGAAAAGAAAAAGAAAATGTTGAAGCATTAAAATTTGAGGCCGAGCAGGCAGAGAAAGCCGGTGATTACGGCAAGGTGGCGGAAATCCGTTACGGAAAAATAGTAGAGTCGGAAAAAAAACTGAACGACCTGCAACTGCAGATGAAAGAAATGCAAGGCGAGCACTCTTTGTTGAAAGAAGAAGTGGATAGCGAGGACATTGCCGAAATTGTGGCCAAGTGGACGGGCATACCGGTTTCTAAAATGCTTCAAGGCGAGCGCGAAAAATTATTGACGCTGGAACATGAATTGGGAAAACGGGTGGCGGGGCAAGAGGAAGCCATCAAGGCATTGAGCGATGCTGTGCGCAGGAGCCGCGCAGGCCTGCAAGACCCCAAGCGCCCAATCGGTTCTTTTATTTTCATGGGCACCACCGGGGTGGGCAAAACAGAATTGTCGAAAGCCCTGGCCGACTATTTGTTCAATGACGAAAATTCGATGGTGCGCATCGACATGAGCGAGTATCAAGAGCGCCACAGTGTGAGCCGTTTGATCGGTGCACCTCCTGGCTATGTTGGCTACGATGAAGGCGGCCAGCTTACCGAAGCGGTGAGAAGAAAACCATATTCGGTGGTGCTGTTGGATGAAATTGAAAAAGCCCATCCCGATGTGTTCAACATTTTGCTGCAAGTGCTGGACGAGGGCCGGCTCACCGACAATAAAGGCCGCACAGCGAATTTCAAAAACACAATTATTATAATGACCACCAATATTGGTTCGCATCTGATCCAGGAAAATTTTGAAAAAATAACGGACACCAACTATTTCGATGTAATTGAAAACACGAAAGAAGATGTGCTGGCTTTGTTAAGAAAATCGGTGAGGCCAGAGTTTATAAACCGGATCGATGAAATCATCATGTTCCGACCACTCACCAGGGCCGATATTAGAAAAGTGGTGGCCATACAATTTAAAATGGTGCAAAAGCGTTTAAGTGATAGTGGAATAAAACTCAATATTTCGGACAAAGCATTGGACCGGTTGGCGAAAATGGGCTTCGATCCGCAATTTGGGGCCAGGCCGTTGAAACGGGTAATTCAGCGCGAAATATTGAATGAACTGTCGAAACAAATATTATCTGGAAAAGTGAACAAGGACGGGATGATTTTTGTTGATATGAAAAACGAGGTTGAATTTGAGTTTGTAAACCTTGATGAAGCAGAAATTGTTTAATGATCAATAAAGAGTGTGAGGTCCCGGGTTCTCCGGGAAGTGTAGTGAGGTTTGGTTTTTGGGGTTAGGGCGGGCTGGGGAGCCCGCCCTCGTTTTTTTGCCATGGATGCCATCCTGGACAGAATTCATACAAACTTTTTCTTGCCGCCCAAGCGAGGATAATTTGGAAGGCCATCAACTTTGGAGTAAAGAGCCTTGAATTCAAACGAGTGCACAACAATAAATTACTTACGAAATGAAAATCAAGAAAATCCAACCATCAGGAGAAATCAAGGTTCAGACAATGTGGGCAGCATGATAAAAAAAGGGGACACGGGCATTAAAGCAAATCACAGATTTTTAGACGAAGCCGGTGATACATCTTTTTATGGAAATGGACGAAAAGCAATCATTGGTTCTCCTGGCGTATCCAGTTCATTTATCCTGGGCATGGTCAAATTCAAAGAGCCATTGGAAGAGGCCAGGAGAAAGGTTTCTCAGTTACAAATACAAGTAGCAAGCGACCCCTATTTTCAGGTAAAATCGGTTCAAAAAAAGAAACGGGGATCTGGATATTATTTTCATGCAACCGATGACCTCCCGGAAGTAAGAAAACTTTTTTTCGACCTTATTAAATCCATGCAATGCACCTTCGAGGCTGTGGTAGGGCGAAAGGCAATTGAGCGATATGAAACTGCCCACAAAGGCAAAGAGAAATATTTTTATGCCGACCTGCTATCACACCTCCTAAAGAATAAGCTGCAACAAAACGAAAAGATTATTCTGAATGTGGCCGACCTGGGCGGAAGCACCAAACATCACAACCTGCAGCTGGCACTTGAAAAAGCAAAAGAACGGTTGGCGAAATCCAAGGCAAGAAAAGACAGCAACCAAAATATTACCCGGCACAGTATAGTAGCCAATGTGAGCTTTAACGTACTGTATCCAACACAGGAACCTTTACTTAACGTGGCCGATTATTTTTGCTGGTCTGTGCAGCGCGTGTTTGAGCGTGGAGAAACACGCTACTATGATTACATGTGTGAACAGATTTCACTTGTAATGGATATTTATGATACAGAAAACTATAAGGACTGGAAAAACTATTACGGACCTAAAAATCCTTTAACGGCAGACAAAAAAATAAGTCCGCCTTTACACTAATCCCGAACCAGGTTCAGGAAACGACTTGAAGTCGACATTCATGTAGGGCAGACCCGAAAGCAAATTTAAGATTTTTATAAATACATAGGTTATCCTCAATTGGCTTTATTTGATTGAAAAATGAAACAAGTCCAGAAATACCCTATAAAACACTGTTTGCCAAGTGCCTACTTGCTTGATGGCTAGTTGACTGAAACTCTCGAGGCAAGTGGCTCCATTCAGAAGGAAATTTACACCGGGCTCTGCCATAATGCACGTTTGTTGGGCACAGAGGCGGTTTCAACATGCGGTCGGTTGTGACTTTGGATATTCTTCAATCCAATTTTTTATAACGTGCACAAAGTAGTCTGGTTTTTTTGCCCAAGCGGTGATATTTGGGTTTCATCTGAAGAGTGCATTATAACACCAAGCTTTTATGACAGTCGTGTGGCAGAAAGTAAACGAATCAACAACTAACCCTACAACAACTCATTCGCCAAATTCGCTAACTCCGAACGTTCACCCTTCTCAAGCGTGATGTGCGCATACAAGTCGTGATCTTTTAAACGATCAATCAAGTACGACAAGCCGTTGCTTTGCGAATCCAGGTAGGGCGTATCTATCTGATATATATCGCCTGTGAAAATGATCTTGGTGTTTTCCCCTGCGCGCGTGATAATCGTTTTCACTTCGTGTGGCGTAAGGTTTTGCGCTTCGTCCACAATGAAACAAATGTTGGATAAACTTCTGCCGCGTATGTACGCCAGCGGGGTGATCACCAATTTTTCGTTCGTCACCATTTCGGTTATTCTGGAATACTCTTTGTCCGATTCGCTGTATTGGTTTTGAATAAATTTCAAATTGTCCCACAGCGGCTCCATGTATGGGTTCAGTTTCGATTTGATGTCGCCCGGCAGGTAGCCAATGTCTTTGTTGCTGAGCGGCACAATGGGGCGGGCGAGATAAATTTGTTTGTATTCCCTTTTCTGTTCGAGAGCGGCTGCGAGGGCAATCAATGTTTTGCCAGTGCCGGCCACACCCTGCATAGATACCAACCGAATCTCAGGTTTCATCAAAGCGTGGATGGCAAAAGTCTGCTCGGCATTTCGTGGTTTTATGCCATACACATTTCTTTTTTCCACCTGCTCCACCATGCCATTGGCCGAATTGTAAAAAGCCAGCACCGATTTTTTGCCGCTCCTTAAAATATAGTAATGGTTTTTATACGGCTTTATTTTTTTCAGCACATCTTCGGGCGGGCAATATCCTTTTTCGTACATCAGGTTGATGATGGTGGGGTCCACATCGTCAATCACGGTGCGGCCCGTGTGCAGCGAGCTGATGTTTTGAATTTTGCCTGTGTTGTAGTCTTCGGCTTGCAGGCCCAGGGCTTTTGCTTTCAACCGCAGGTTTATGTCTTTCGACACGAGTATCACCTTTCTTCCCTTCTCTTCTTTCTGCAGCACCAAAGCAGAATTTAAAATGCGGTGGTCGGCTTTGTCTTCATTAAAAACTTTGTTGGCGTCCACCAAACTGGTGCCCCCGGTGTCCATCACTACTTTAAAATTTCCCTTCCCTTTACCATTGATGGGATTCCATTGGTGCAGCATCTGGTCTTTGGCCAGCTTGTCTATCAGGCGGATAAATTCGCGGGCTTCAAAA
>JAYVAI010000546.1:0-2530 GCA_043751075.1 Cyclobacteriaceae bacterium
TTGAATTTACCTCTGCGAAACTCTGCGCGGTTAACCGGAAAAACTTAAACCACAGAGGAAGCTGAGTAATGCAAAAGTTTGTGAGACGAATAGTTTTGATTTTACTTTGCGAAACTCTGCGCCTTTGCGGTTATAATCGAATGCTATGCAAATAAAAAACATCACCATCATCGGCACAGGCAACTTAGGCAGTCGCATTGGATTGCAGTGCGCCATCTCCGGCTACCAGGTAACCTTTTATGATATATCGCATAACGCTTTAGAAAAAACAAAACCGGTGATTGACAAAATCATTGCTCAACTGATAAAGGCCGGAGTATTTGATGTCACGAAAAAATCAGAAACGCTTTCGCGGATCAGCTACACCACCGATTTGAAAATCGCGCTGGCCGATTGTGACTTCATCAGCGAAAGCGTAACCGAAGAACTATCCATCAAAGAAAAAGTATGGAAACAAATTGGTGAACTGGCACCCGCCAAAACCATCTTCACCACCAACACTTCGTATTTGCTTCCATCGCAATTGGCAACGATATCCGGCCGACCGGAAAAATTCTGTGCCTTTCATTTTCACGATGTGTTTTATGCGCGCGTGGTGGACATCATGCCGCATCCAACAACCGATGCTTCGATGATTCCGCTCTTGCAAGAGTTAGGTAAAGCACTCAACCAGGTGCCGGTGATTGTGAAGAAAGAATCGGCCGGATACATTTTCAATTTTATGCTGATGGCATTGCTCGGAGCGGCAGGTAGATTAAGAACCAAAGACATTGCCAGCATCGAAGATATTGATCGTTCATGGATGGTTAACTTTCACATGCCCACCGGTCCGTTTGGTATTATTGATAACATCGGACTTGACACTGCCTGGCATGTGGTGAAAGAAAGAGTCGATGCGCCATCACAAGCTTTTGCCAAACTATTGAAGGAATATATTGATCAGGGTAAGTTGGGAGAGAAAACAGGAGAAGGCTTTTATAAATATCCCAAGCCTGCTTATCGCGATGTGGGGTTTTTGGTGGGATCGTGAAATCAAACATAATGGCTTTGATGTAGCCTCAAGTATTTTGTACTTTTGAAATGAATTTAAGATTGTTCGACTATGAAATACGTGGTGGAAGTCACTGACAAAGATGTGGATTTTGCAGAGGAATTTTTTAAAAAGGCTTCCTTTATTAAAAAAGCGAAAGCGTTAAAGCCTAACGAAATAACAAATCCTGAAATCCTGAAAAGCATTGAAGAATATGAACAGGGAAAAGTTAAACCAACTCCTTTAAGTTTAAAAAAGCTCAAAGCTTTGCTCAATGCGTGAACTTTTATTTACTTCTAAAGCTTGGGAGGACTTAGGTTGGTGGATGCAAAATCATTTGAGGCACGTTAAAAAGATATACCATCTTGTTTATAAAGTTGAAGCAAAAACAATTGTTGTTGTTTCACTTGGGCCTATCAATAAGAATAGTTTTTTTCCTGCATTGACTAAAGCACAAATGAATTACCAAACCGTGGTTCACCGCTTGTTGATAACCATAATCTTAGCATCACCTTTTTATTTATCTTGTCCCCATGAAAAAACCAATCCTCATCTCCATTCTTTTCCTGGCACTGACCGCACAAGCACAGCGCCCCATCACACCTTCTGATATTTATAAAATACGTTCCATCAGCGACCCGCAAGTTTCGCCCGATGGCAAATGGGTGGCGTATGTTTTATCAACTCCCGATTCGGTAAAAGACAAATCGGACAGCGACATCTGGATGATCAGTTGGGATGGCAAGGAATCCATAAAACTTACCGCCAGCAAAGAAGGAGAGAGCCGCCCGCGATGGACACCCGATGGAAAATATCTCACCTTCCTTTCATCGCGCTATGAAACCAAGAAATCACAGATATGGCGCATGGACCGCAGAGGTGGAGAAGCCGAAAAACTGACCGATCTAAAATACAGCATCAGCGATTATGTGTGGAGCCCCGACTCCAAAAAAATTGCATTGATCATTAAAGACCAGGAGTCGAAAGAGGAGGAAGAAAAGAAAGATAAGACTGCCAAGCCCATTATGATAGACCGATATCACTTCAAACAAGATGGGGCCGGCTACCTTGAGCGCAAGCGCAATCATCTTTACGTGTTTGATGTGGAAACAAAAAAATTGGATACGCTCACCACCGGAGATTTTGATGAAGGCAACCCAGCCTGGTCGCCCGATGGTAAAAAAATTGTGTTTGTGAGCAACCGCTCTGCCGACCCCGACCGCAATGGCAATAGCGACCTTTGGGTGATGGAGGCAAAGAAAGGTTCGCCACTAAAACAATTGACCACCTGGCAAGACAGCGACACCAGCCCAGCGTGGAGCCCTGACGGAAAATGGATTGCGTATTTAAAATCGCAAACACCGGAATATGATATTTATGATCAGGCACAACTTGCCTTGATCCCATCCGAAGGGGGAACACCAAAAATCCTCAATGCCACATTGGACCGCGATGTGGCCGCACCACGTTGGTCTGCCGATGGAAGTTCCATCATGACAG
>JAYVAI010000547.1:0-6557 GCA_043751075.1 Cyclobacteriaceae bacterium
AAAAATATCTTCACTGAAGCCAAAGCCAAAGCTTCTTATAATTTCGTAATCAAATTGAAACGTGAGTTTGATAGGCGAATTGCCTTCGCGATCGTGAAATCTGATGGCATCAAATCCGCCCCACTGATCATAAATTAGTCTTTTAATTCCATCACCGGAAACTGCGCTTTGAAGAATTTTTAAAGCTTTTAATAAATTTGTTTTGCCTGATCCATTGATTCCAATTAAAATGTTCTCATTTGGATCGAGATTTATTTCTTCATCTTGAAAGCTAAAGAAATTTTGAAGGTGAATCTTTTTGATCATAATCTATATAAGTTATATAATCTATATATGGCACTATACGTATTTGTCAAAGATCGGCAATTATTTTTGGTTTCAGGCCAAGCCCGCCTTGATGAGTCCTCGTTAAAATCGGAGCCACCCCGAAGGGGAATGCCCATTTAGTTTCAACCTTCTATCCCTTCTTTCTATCTTCGCCCCATGACTTCCATCAAAAAAATTTTCCTGCTCGATGCCTACGCACTTATTTATCGTGCCCACTTTGCCTTTACCAAAAACCCCCGCATCAATTCAAAAGGGATAAACACCTCGGTGCCGTTTGGGTTTACAAATACTTTGCTGGAAGTAATCCAAAAACAAAAGCCCTCTCACCTTGCTGTGGCCTTTGATACCGCTGCCAAAACTTTTCGCGATGATCTTTTTAAAGAATATAAAGCCACGCGCCAGGAAACTCCGGAAGATATTCGGTCGGGTGTGCCCAAG
Source organism: Cyclobacteriaceae bacterium (assembly GCA_043751075.1). Lineage (GTDB taxonomy): Bacteria > Bacteroidota > Bacteroidia > Cytophagales > Cyclobacteriaceae > ELB16-189. The sequence goes on from JAYVAI010000547.1 coordinate 766, forward strand.
GTGAAGGAAATATTACGTGGATTCAATATTCCCATTTTAGAGTTAGACGGCTATGAAGCCGATGACATCATTGGCACCATTGCCAAGCGGGCCGAGAAAGAAGGCTTTGAGGTGTTCATGATGACCCCCGACAAAGATTTTGGGCAGCTTGTGAGTGAAAAGATTCTCCTCTACAAACCAGCTTACATGGGCAATGCCGTGGACATACTTGGCCCCAAAGAGGTGTGCGAAAAATGGGACATTGAAAATGTTTTGCAGGTGATTGATTTGTTGGGGTTGCAAGGCGATGCCTCCGATAACATTCCGGGCATACCGGGCTTTGGGCCCAAGACCGCAGCCGAACTCTTGAAGCAATACAAAACAGTTGAGAACGTGATTGCCCATGCCAGTGAATTGAAAGGCAAACAAAAAGAACGCGTGGAGCAGTTTGGCGAGCAGGCATTGCTGTCAAAAAAATTGGCCACCATTATTACCGATGTGCCCGTGCCCTGGAATGAAGAAGACCTGCTTTACACCGGGCCTGATATAGAAAAACTGAAACCGATACTGGAAGACCTCGAATTTAAAACGATGATGCCACGCATTTTCGGCATTCAGTCAAACACACCAACTCCTGTTGCTGTCGCCAGGCCTTCTCAACTTTCAATGTTTGGAGAGGACCCGGAATCCTTCGGAGAAGCAATCGTTGAAAAGAAGACATTGGACACTTCCAACGTGATTTTTTCGATTTTGAAAACAAAAGAAGAGCGTGACTCACTCATTCAAAAACTAAAACAGCAAAAAGAGTTTTCATTTGAGGTCTTAACGGATGAGGCAACAAATTTCGACTTCGTAGCCACTGAACTGATCTGTTCCTTTTCAAAAGGGGAAGCATACTTTATACCATTGGCCAACGAAGCAAAACAAATCCTTGATGAGTTCAAAGAATTGTTTGAGAGCGATGGCATATCAAAAGTTGGTCACAACATAAAATCTTCAGTGCTCGCATTGATAAAGTATGGTATCGAAGTGCGTGGCAATTTATTTGATACGATGCTGGCGCACTACCTCATCGAGCCGGAGGCCTCGCATGATTTGGGGATTTTGTGCAGTCAGTATGTGGGATATCAATTAGCAGCCGAGGGTGGCGAAAAATCAAACGCAAGCTGTGAGCGCGCTGACCTTGTCTTACAGTTGAAACCGAAACTACAGGAAGAACTTGAGAAGAAAGGGCAGTGGCGTTTGTTGCGCGAAGTGGAGATGCCATTGGTGAGCGTGTTGGCTTACATGGAGTTTGAAGGTGTGAATATTGATGAACCAACATTGAAGTGGATGTCGGAAGCGTTGAAGAAGGACAGTGAAAAAGTTCAAAAAGAAATTTATGAGTTGGCTGGCACTGAGTTCAACATTGCTTCACCAAAACAGTTGGGCGAAATCTTGTTTGACCGCATGAAGCTGTTGGACAAAGCGAAGAAAACCAAAACAGGGCAATACGCCACGGGTGAAGAAGTATTGGTGAAGCTTGCAGGCGAACATGAAATCGTAAAAAAAATACTTGACTTTCGCGAATATGAAAAACTGCGCTCTACTTACGTGGATGCGTTGCCAAAAATGGTGAGCAAACAAGACCACCGTATCCACACCGACTATCGCCAGGCCGTAGCTGCCACCGGCAGGTTAAGTTCAAACAATCCCAATCTCCAGAACATACCCATCCGCACCGAAAAGGGCCGGCAGATACGCGCAGCTTTTGTGCCGCGCAACCCCGACTATCTCTTTATGTCAGCCGACTACTCGCAGATAGAATTGCGCATAGCCGCCTCTTTTGCGAAAGATGCAACCATGATCGAAGCCTTTCGCAGCAAACGCGACATACATGCCACCACCGCAGCAAAAGTCTTTAAGGTGCCGTTGGAAAAAGTTACACCCGACATGAGGCGCAAGGCAAAAGAAGTGAACTTTGGCATTTTGTACGGCAGCACAGCCTTTGGCCTTTCGCAAAACCTGGGCATACCGCGCACTGAGGCAGCCGAAATCATAGAATCCTATTTCAAAGAATTTTCCGCCATCAAACGCTACATGGACGACTCCATAAACTTTGCCCGCGAAAAAGAATATGTAGAAACAATTTTGGGAAGGAGGCGCTACCTGCGCGATATTAATTCGCGCAATATTACCACTAGGGGCTTTGCCGAGCGCAACGCCATAAACGCACCCATACAAGGCAGTGCTGCCGACATTATAAAGATCGCCATGATACAAATCCATAAGTGGTTGCAACGAGAAAAATTAAAAACCAAAATGATCATGCAGGTGCACGATGAATTAGTATTCGACCTCCATCCAGATGAACAGGAAATAGTTAAGCCCAAAGTAATTGAGCTAATGAAATCAGCCGTGATATTGGATGTGCCCATGGAAGTGGAGGCAGGGGTTGGTAAAAATTGGCTCGAGGCACATTAAAGCTGCCTCTAATTGCTCTACCGTTTCCCAAAATCCCGGTTAAACGGGATTAATTTACCCAATTCGGGAATCATCATTTTCTTAAACATTCGATTTTAGGTTAATTCCGCCATTTTAGTAGCTGGTACAATTATGAAGCAAGACGGGTAAACCTAATCGTTTAAACTTATGTCTTCCGTTCAATTTTCAGCCCCCGCATCAATCCCTTCAACATTCACCTCCGAAAGCACCATGCTGTTCGTTTCTGGTTCAACTCAGCCTCTTACCACCGATTACAAAATCGCTTCTATACAATGCCATCAGGAAACTGTGCAAAACGCTGTAGCTAAATTGAGAAGTGGCGATATTCAACCTAATGTTGTTTTATTGACAAACGCTGATGAAAATTATAGCTCATTGATAAAACTTTTAGGGATTAAAAATATTCCTGTAGTGTTTTACACACCTATATTTAATGAGGCCTCAAAAGAAATAGCGGTATCCCTTCAGGCGGATGATTATGTTTATGGATCAATCAATGAAGATTTTATCAAACATGTTGATGTATTGAAAAAAATCAAGTCATTTAAAAGCAACGTAAAAAAAGGAATACACCCTATCGCCATCACCCCACAGTTTTCGCCAGACCAATTGCCTTCAAAGAAAATGTGGTCTATGAAAAGGGTCATTGATATTGCTGTGTCATTGGGGGGTCTTCTTATTTTGTCACCCATCATGTTGTTGATCGCCATAGCGGTAAAGCTTGAATCAAAGGGCTCGATATTTTATATTTCAAAACGTTCGGGCACTGGCTATAAGGTTTTTGATTTTTATAAATTCAGGACCATGCGCCAGGGATCGGACAAAGAATTGAAAAACTTATCAAGCAGCAATCAGTACAGCGAAACATCGGACAAAGTAATATTCTTCAAAATAAAGAACGACCCACGGGTAACCCGCTTAGGCCAGTTTTTAAGAAGCACCAGCCTTGATGAATTGCCACAATTATTCAATGTATTGAAAGGCGACATGTCGTTGGTAGGCAACAGACCCCTTCCTTTGTACGAAGCAGAGCAACTGACCCGCGACAACATGGCTGCAAGGTTCTTGGCTCCGGCCGGCATCACAGGCTTGTGGCAAGTAACCAAACGCGGAAAAGAAAACATGTCACCAGAAGAAAGGATTCAGTTGGATGTAGAATATGCTTTGAGGAACTCCTTCATCTATGACATAAAAATCCTTGCAAGAACATTCTTTGTTCTTCTTCAAAAGGAAAGAGTTTAAATTATAGATTGGCTTCAATAAAACAGCTGCCACGCTCTATAGCGTGGCAGTTTTGTTTTTCATTCCTGCCTTACGGTGCTTGCCCCACTGGCTTTCACAATCAGTTGTGGGTTGCCACGATATAAAACTGAGCTTCGTCAATGCATGTTCAGTGTGTTTTTTGTTGTATGACAATTGCCGTTTTCAAAAACCCTTTTCATTCAAAAAAAATCTGAATCAGAATTCGATCTTGTAACTCAGAATTGGCAACAGCGGCATCATATACCACTTTACTATTTCTCCGCTGCGGGGCTCGTAATATTGGCCTCCTAAATTTTTTTGGTTCGTTGTATTTTGCAAATCAAGCGACAGTGTGGAAGTCGATTTGGGCCTGTTTCGTTTAATACTAAATCTCACATCGGTGCGAAAATAATCGGGCAGTCTATCTGTGTAGGCGAGGCTTTCTACATAATGGGTTTCGCCAAGCGCCTGCGATTTGGCAACGTCAATCGGTGTTGCCCAAAATCCACCTGTATAAATAGCGCGGATGTTTATTCCAAACACTCTGTTTTTCTTCCAATTATACTCCTTACCTGCAGTGAAACTGACCGCCTGCTTGCCGTTGAAGCGGGTGTTGCGCCACACGTTGTCCAACGTTTTGTACTTTGAATCATACACAGAGGTGGACAGCAAGAAGTACAGGTTGTTGTGAAGAAATTGTTCCAGCGTTATCTCGAAACCATAATTCCTTCCCACACCCTTGTTCACCATGGGGTCGGTGATAAAGCCCTCCTCCACTACCAACGATGATAGCGGACTTGTGGGATCATCTTTGACTGCGATGTTGTAAAGGTGTTGATAGTAGCCCTCTGTTTTCACGCGCAGGTATTTGGAAATAGAGCGGTCGTAGCCCAGCACAAAATGATGTGCCTTATTGAACCCTAAATTTTTATTGGGCTTGATGAAGGTTCCTTCTGTGAGTTCGGTTTGCGCTTCATACACACCGATGGGCTGCATCTGACTGTGCATTCCATAGCCAACACTAAATGCTTGTTGCTCGGTAAGATCAAATTTAATGGAGGCACGTGGCTCCACTGACAGCGAGTTGTTAGTAGCAAGATAGAGCGTGTGCACACCGGTATTAAAAGTAAGTTTTTCTGTGGCCCGGTAATTCCATTGCGCAAAACCCTGAAGTGTATTAAGGTCAGCCACAGAATTTAGAGGTTGCACAACCTGATTGGTCTCGCGGTCAAAATTTCGTTTTCGCAATCTGTAATCATAGCGGTTCAAATAGAGGCCCGCGCGTATGCTGTGTTGCGCACTTAGCTTATGGTTGATCACGGAACTCAATGTGGTTTTTCTGCTTACATAATTTTGTTTGTAGTTGAACTGTGGATCATAATTTTTGTCGAGGCGTGCATCTTCGTAGCCGTGATCGTTGCCCGACACCACTAATGCAGATTGCAGGTAGGTGTTGGGGTTTATCGTGAACGCATGTTTTAATCCCGCTGCCCCGGTGTTGGAAAAATAGCGGGCATTGTATCGCTGATAGTCCTGCTCCCACTTAGCAGAGTCTTTGTTTGCATCCTGGGTTTGATCGCTCAGGCCACCAAATCCGAATAACGAAAAATTTCCAAAGGAGTTTGTGGGCAAAAAGATATTGTAAGATAAATCCTGAAAGTTGGTGACAGCATCGCCAAAGTTTACTCCAATTTTTGAAAGCACGCTTAATGTTGAATAGCGATAGTTGATCAAATAAGATCCACGATGGTTTTTCGAGAATGGTCCTTCCTCGGCCACATCCATACCGAGAACCCCAGCCTGAATGGTATATTCTCTTTTCTCGTTGTTTCCTTTGCGCAAATTCAGATCAAACACACCGGCCAAAGCGTTTCCATATTCGGCAGCAAATGCGCCTGTTGAAAAATCGGAGTTGGCCAGCAACTGCGAACTGAGAATGGAAATGCCACCACCCGATGCACCCACATCGGCAAAGTGATTTGGGTTGGGGATGTCAACTCCTTCCATGCGCCACAGCAATCCGAAAGGTGAATTGCCCCGAATGGAAATCGAGTTGCTGCCATCATCGGAAGAAACTACTCCTGCAA
>JAYVAI010000548.1:0-18228 GCA_043751075.1 Cyclobacteriaceae bacterium
CTAAAAGGAAACTGATGACTAAAATTTTACAAACACTTTTCCTGATTGTAACACTAAGTTACTCAGCCACCGCGCAGGACATTCCCCTGTTCAGCCAGAAGCTTACCAATTCGTTCATCTACAATCCGGCATTGGCGGGCCACACCCTCGGTTCTGTTACCTATGCCTACCGGCAAAACTATTCGAACGTGCAGGGGGCACCACAAAATCATTTCATCAGCATGCACGCACCCTTTGCCAACCACAAAATGGGCGTGGGCCTAAACCTGTTTCAGGAAGATGTGAACTTCATCCGCAACACGTATGCGTCCATAGCGGGTGCTTACCATTTGCATTTCAATAAATACAACATCCTTTCGCTGGGCGTCAGTGGAGAGTATAATATCACCAAAGTGAATGGCACGTCCAATACATTGGGCTTTGAACAAGACCCGGTGTTGACACAATTGCAAAACGGAGAACCTAATTATGATTTTTCTTTTGGCGCCAATTATCAAACCCGCTATGTGAAAGCAGGCTTCGCGCTCAATCGTATGTCCACCTCGTGGATAAAAAAAGAAACTTCCAACCTGTCGAATTATTTTTCGGGCTATGCGCAGGGCATGATACCGATGCGGGGCGGAGATGATATGCTGGAGCCATACGTGGCGTTCAGAAAATTCTCGGAGTCGAACGATACGTATGACCTGGGTTTGTACTATACCTACAACAACAAAATAATTGCGGGCGCGGCCATGCGCAAAGGCAATGTGATGAACGGATCGCTGGGTTTTAAATTTTCAAAATATCTTTTGGTGGGCTACTCGCGCGAAATGATCGTGGGCGGTGTGGGCGGTTTTGTAGGGGCGGCCAATGAAATTACCCTCCGCCTTGATTTTAATGATGAGACCTACAAAGAACGCTTTCGTGCCGATTATAAAAATGCGATATCATATCGTAGAAAAACGCTCAGCTCAGGCAAAGTGTCATCTCAAAATGTCAAACAATCAAGTAACAAGCAGAAAAAGTTAGCACCCTACTCACCAAACTCACGGTATCAAAACGTGAAGAAACTATCGATGAGCAAGAAGAAGCAATCCTCCTCCAGGAAGTTCAGTCCAGCGAAGAAAAAATTTAAAGGCGGGGCGAACAAGAAAAAGAGTTACAACCCGGTGCGCAAGAGGAGGTAAGGAAATGGTTGCTGCCTTAAGTTCAGAACTCCTTACCCGATTTCTAAAAACGGAGAATGCAGCATGAATTCCACCAATTACTTGCAACCATTCGCAAAATGAAATGGATGGGAAACCTTAGTAGAAATGGGGTTCTAAATAGGAAGCACCTTATTACCTTATTCACATCGAAGCAGAATAAGGTAATAAGGTTGATGAAATCTTTAAATAACCATTCTACTAAGGTTTAAGTAATACTGCGAATAAGGTTTTAGCAATACTGCGAACGGTAAGGACCATGAGTATTCAAAAAATCGGGCAAATAAAACTGCGAAGGGTAAGGAGTTCTGAAGTTGGATAATAATCCTACTTCTACGGAGTTATATAGGCGGTTATTGTCCTAAGAAATCCAAAAACCGGTTTGTTCAAAGCACCTCAGTTTCAAGGTTTTCAAATAACTCGTTTTCACATGCCACTCCAATCGAGACAACGCTTTGCCATTCTCCATTATAAGATTGCCTTCTAACTTATCGAATACGGTTTGCGCTGTGGCCTGCTCAACATCTTGTTGGCTTCCTCATCATTGTTAAATTTTTCGGTGGTGGGGTCCCAATATACTTTTCTGTCGAGCTTCATTACAATGTGATGTATCAAACACGTAGAGCATGAGCGGTGCCCTTCTTCCACGGGGGCGATGTTTGGTTTTTTATCGCGGATGCTTTCCAGCCAATTGCCATGATGGTCTTTGCTCACGATGAAATGAAATTCGTTGGGGCCAATCACCGACTTGATGATTTTAGGGTCGCTGGCATCGAGTGGCTTGGTGCCATCAGAATTGGTAACGGGGTCGCTGGCCGTTGCCGAAAAATTTCCACGTGTTACAAAAATCCAACCCTCGGTGCCTTCAAATTTTATTCCGTTGGGAAGTTCATTGCTCACCACCATCTTCACCCCGTTGGCATACAGTGCTTCGGTTTTAAAAATGCCGTGCACATTCCACAATCCGCTCTTCGGAAATTCTGCGTGGCCCCAAACTTCCACCGGCCCCGATCGCTCCATGCCCATGCCCCAATGCGCGGAGTCGATATGATGTGAGCCCCAGCCGGTGATCATGCCTGCGCCAAACTGCTCGCAGCGCAACCATCCCGGCCTGTCGTAATCTGCTTGTGGGTGTACTCTTTTTTCGGTGTAGTATGCTTCAGGCGTAGAGCCCAGCCACATATCATAATTGAGATTTTTAGGAATGGGCATCTCCGGTTCTTCATTGCCCGATGGGTCGCCCGGCAACCCGACATACACTGTTTTCAACTGGCCAATGCGCCCGTTGCGCACGAGCTCTGCTGCATAGCGAAACTGCTCCCACGAGCGCTGTTGACTTCCCAACTGAAACACCACTCCGCTCTTCTGCACAATGTCGCTCACCATCCTTCCTTCTGCAATGGTGAGCGATGCAGGCTTCTGCATGTAAATATGTTTTTTGGCGCGGGCCGCAGCCACGGCAATCATGGCGTGGGTGTGGTCGGGTGTGCTTATCAGCACGGCATCAATGTCTTTGTTCTTCAACAACTCTTTGTAATCGTGATACACCTTTACGCCATCAAAGGGCTTTCCGTTTTTCTTTGTGTAAAATTCATTCACCAATTTTCTTCCATCGTCTGCGCGTTTTGTGTCCACATCGCAAACGGCAATCACCTGGGCGTAGTCATGTTTCAAAACTCCGGGCAAGTCGTGTACTCGTGAAATTCGCCCGTTGCCAATAGCGCCAATGTTGATCCGGTTGCTTGGCGATTGTTTTCCAAACACACTCGCGGGCACTATGGTGGGAAAGCCCGTGAGCACAAGGGAAGAAGCAATCGCGCCTTTTACAGATGTTTGCAGAAACGACCTTCTTGTTAGTTTTGGATTTGAGTTTTTCATCTGATGTTGTTTTGTTTCACGTTTTGAATATAGTCAAAGCAGATTGGTTTTTTGTTTGATCTTCTTTCATCGGGCCAGCTGACCTCGCGCAAAGGCCGTAATGAAATACAAAGATTCAATAGCGCACGGCATCATCCTTGTGGTTTGAATATGCTTTTGAATAATCTTTTTTCTTTGTCTTGCCGGCAACAAATTTTATCCCTTGAAAAATGTGCTGCACATAGATCGGATCCTCGTAGTCTTTTTTATCGTGGCCCAGTGTGGTGATCCAGATAGTGCCTCCATCAAATTGTTGATACCAAACGGCCGGATACAAGATCGGGAAGGATGCTGCATGGGCTGTTATTTTTTCTCTCTCTTCCCCGTTTAGCGAACTTAGTTCGTGCGCCATCACCGTGCGGATTCCCGGATACATTTCCTTTTGGAAATAACATTCGTCTTCTTTCTCCCACACCTTTGGCAAGCCAGCTACCGAAGGATGGCCCGGATCGATCACCTGTATTTTATATTTTTGAAATTTCGGATGCCAGGCAAAGGTTCCTCCCAACATCATTTTGAACCACGGCCAATTTCTTTCTGTGCCAACCACAGAGTGTATCCCCACAAAACCACCTCCCGCTTCAATAAAACGCCTGAAGGCAAGCCGCTGCGCATCGGTATCAAACACATCGTTGTTGGTACTGGTGAAAATCAATAATGAATATTGCTTTAGGTTTTCTTCGGTGAACACAGCAGCGGCTTCCGACACATCGGTTTTAAAGCCATATTGCTTTCCCAGTTTTTGAATGCACATAACTGCCGAGGGAATATTTTCATGCACATATCCTTTACCGTTTTTAGTGTACACCAGGACTTTTACTTTTTTCCATTTTACATTTTCCTTTTGCCCGCTCGCTGTTGAAGTGAAAAGACAAATAAGGATTGCGATGCCAAAAAGTTTCATGCTATGCATACACGTATGACGAACAATTAACTATACTTCCTTACAAACATTCTCACTTGTCAGTTTTTGTGTTTTTTACACGCATGTACCTTTCTGCAAATGTTAAAAACGTTGGCCAGTTTGGTGCTTGGGTGTGCCCACCGCTATGCTGGCGGAAAGCAACTTCTCCATCTATCAAAGCGGTTTCAATAACCGGAAATTCAGTGGTGCCCAAATCTTTTTTGCCAAGCAATTTATACACGGGGCCTGCATGAACACCGGCCAGAAACATTCCTTTGGCATCGGCCCAGCCATCGCCTTTGCCACCGTTGCTGATAAAGACCGGGCGCGGTGCGCACATCGCTACAAGTTGGTGGGAAACGGATTGGCTTTTGCCTCGTCATAGTTTGCTGCGTTGGGTGCGTTCGGGTCGCTGCCGTTGGCACCTGGCCGAAGGGATGTGATGCCTAACAGTTCCATCAGCTGCCTGTGGTCTTGCTCTGAAATTTTTCGGATGCTGTCTTGCCTTGCCCGTTGTTCGGGTGTTTGGTTGGGTTGCGCTATTCCAATTATAGATGTGATAAGCGCAAGGAGAAAGAGAGATGATCGTTTCTTCATTAGCAACAGTTTTAAAATTCAAGATATGGATTCAAGATTTTGGAAAGTTGTGCGGTAACAAATTGATTTCCTTATTTCAATTAGAGTTCCGCTGCTCCTTAACTGTGTTCATCTTGTTAACTAGTGTCACACTGAACCCTAAACCATTTGAATATAAAATTGGTCTTTCAAGCTCGCTCTCATTCATCAGGCCAAAAATCCTTTTCATTCCTTCTCCTAATTCCCGCATTAGTTTATTCTCTCTAAGCACTCTGGCGATTAGAGGATTTCTTGATTCATGAGAGCCCTCAAGTTGATACAAACTATGTATGTTAAGTGTTGATAACAACGCACCTGGACTTTTGATTTCCATTCTATTGTTAAAGATGTAAATCTCAATTCCATTTTGAATTGAATAATCCCGGTGTGCAATTGCGTTCAAGATGGTTTCTTTGCAGGCATCTTGCGGATAGGTATATCTTTGCTCAAATTTGGCACTTGATCCAAATTCAGTTTTGTACGCTAAATAAGGCCGCAAATTTTCCCATGATTTGATCCAAAGGTCAAAAATATTTCCTTGAATACTTTCATCACTGATTACATTATACTTTTCTCCCGATTCTAATTTTTCGCCACTAACTTTTATGAATCTGATCTGACATCTGGAGTGCCATCTATTGATCTCATTGGATTTCGCAAACAATAGTAGGGCTGCTCTTTTTAATCTCAATCCCGTTAGGCCATAAATAGCTAAACCAGTTTGTTGCAGGTACAACTCAACACTTAAGCCATGAATGTAAGAGTTGGCCACACCTTGCAATAAGTTCAAGTCTAAATCAGTTACCAATGCGCCATCAACAAATTGACTATCATATTCTCTTGATTTTATTTCTTGCTTTTCAAATTGTATTTGGTCAGCGGATGCTGGCATGGTTGATTTGTCTTTTCTTCTAACACATCTTCCATCGGATAGTTGATAAATTTGAGTAGTGCCTTTATTTACTGAAAAATAGAGAACAGTTAGACTGCCAATTTTTATTTTGGTTGATGTGGTCAGTGGCAATTCTTGTCCTTTGTAAATATGTGTTTTCGTGGCTTCGATCATTGATTTAATATCTTCCTCCGAATGAGGTACGCCAGTAACAGTTCCATCATCTTCAACTCCAATAAGTATCTCTCCACCGTCAGCGTTTGCAAATGATACCAAAGCTTCGGCTATGTCCTCGCATATTTTCTTTGTCAGTCGTGGTTTTTTGTTGTCAGGTCTTCCTTCCCATGCAGTCTTGAATTCACGAAAGTGACTCTCTCCGAGAATTATGGTATTCTTTACTCTTTCCTGAATGATAAGAACATCTTCCATTTTCATCTTTTGATGTTTCAAATTTAGTCAAAAAGCCTTCCTTATTTTTTGCGAGAATAGCTGTTAGAGAAACCGTCAGTGGCGAGTACAAAGCCTCCTCAGGTAATAGCTATTTTATTGTCATGCGTACGTTGTCAATTGCCATTTTGTTTATCTTCTTTTTCAAAACCTCACCACCTCCTTATACACGCTTTTTGGTTTCAGGTTTTTGTCGAACAAAAGCGGATAATCTTTTCTGCCCTTCACGGGGAAATTGTCCAACCAGCTATGCCTGTCGGAGATGTTCCAAAATGTTACTCCGGATATTGCGCTCCGGTGCTTTCGAAAAAGTTCAAAGCACATTTTGTAAACTTCCGTCTGCTTAGTCTCCCTTTCTTCATTGAATGTGGTGTTGTAGTCTTCTGCTTTTCTTTCGCGCGCATGGTGCTCTTTGGGATATACCGATATGTCGAGTTCGGTGATCTGGATTTTCAACCCCAGTTCGGAGAACCGCGTGAGCGTACTGTCCAATTGCTGGCGCGATGGTTCGTTGAGTGCCCAATGCCCTTGCAAGCCCACCCCGTGAATAGGAACACCGGAGTCTTTCAAAGTTTTCACAAGCTTGAATATTTTCTCACGCTTCACGGGATTGATTTCATTATAGTCGTTGTAAAACAGTAAGGCATCGGGGTCGGCCTCGTGCGCAAACTGAAAGGCTTTGGCGATGTACTCTTCACCACAGATTTTATAAAATTCGTTTTTGCGCAAGTATTCATCCGGTTTATCAGAGATTGCTTCGTTCACCACATCCCAGGCATAAATTTTTCCTTTGTACCGGCCCGCTACGGTGGTGATGTGATCTTTCAACCGTTTAAGAAGCACTTCCTTACTGACGGGCTTTCCTTCTGAATCCACAAACAACCACGGAGGGGTTTGATTATGCCAGCACAATGTGTGGCCACGAAGTTTCAGTTTATTGCGCTGGGCAAATGCTGCAATGGAATCAGCGTTGGTCCAGAAGTATTCATTTTCTTTGGGATGGATGGGGCCCATCTTCATGGCGTTTTCTGCAGTCATGCTGTTGAACTGCTGCAGGATGAGCTGAGCTTCGTCTGTCTTTAACGCCTGTGGAGATACGGCCACACCAATGGGAAAGAAATCTTTGTAATGATCTTTCAGGCCTTTGTTGGGTGAGGTGTTTTGTGCAAAAGAACTCTGCGCAGAAATTGCGAATGTAAAAGCCAGAAGAAATTTATTGATCATTGGTTTTGCCTTATGAATACGGGCAACCAAAGCAAAGCCTTTGGCAGAGACAAAATAAGGTAATAAGGTTGAGATGGTTTCATATCACGATTGTTCTACTAAGGTAAAAACCTCCCAAGAGTCTCATTTTTTTTCGTTGTACCATAGTCGTTAAACTTTTATTCCTTCCTGCTTTGGCATTGCAATCACATTTTCACCTTGCTCATTTTCGGGGCAAGCAGATGCATAACAATCCAAGCCAAAAGATAGGCGGCTCCACAAATTAAGAACATAATAAAGTAGGCTTTTTCTATTTGGCCAATCTCACGGAAGTGAACAAAAAGGTTTTTTTGAACAGCCCAGGAAAGTACTATCCCTCCCATTCCACCGGCCATACCGCCAATGCCGGTGACGGAGGCCGTTGCTTTTTTAGGAAACATATCTGACACGGTGGTAAATATATTGGCGCTCCACGCTTGGTGGGCAGCGGCCGCTATGCCTATAACCAATACCGCCAACCACATATTAATTTCACCTGCATACTGGGCAAACACCACCGGCAATACGCACAAGGAAAATATGAACATGGCAGTTTTGCGGGCTTTGAACGCGGGCATGTTTTTGTTTATTAAAAACATGGGGAGGTAGCCACCGCCCACGCTGCCGATAGTGGAGATGAGATAAACCACCGCAACAGGCACGGCCATTTGCAACATGGTCAAACGGTATTCGCTTTGTAAAAAATCGGGCAACCAAAAAAGATAGAACCACCAAACCGGATCGGTCAGGAATTTTCCCAAAGCAAAAGCCCACGTTTGCCGATAACCCAACAGTTTTATCCAGCGCACTTTTTCATCTTTTCCAGAATTCTCTATGGCCTCGTCTTCTTTGTCCGAGTGGATGTAATCAAATTCTTCCTTGCTTAATTTTTTGGACTCACGGGGTGCCGTGTAATACAATTGCCATAACACCAACCAAATAAAACCAATGGCGCCAGTTATTATAAATGCCCATTCCCATCCCCAAGCCACTGCTATGAAAGGCACCGTGAGTGGCGCCACTATGGCACCCACATTGGTTCCCGAATTAAAAATCCCTGTGGCCAGTGCTCTTTCTTTTTTCGGAAACCATTCGGCTGTGGCTTTGATGGCGGCCGGAAAATTCCCTGCCTCCGTCACGCCCAGTGCTGCACGCGCTACAATAAAACCTATAGTGGAGTTGACAAAGCCATGGGCCATGGCGGCCAAGCTCCATAAACCAGTAGCTACGGCATACCCTTTCTTTGTCCCCAACATATCCACAACTCTGCCGGCCACCAACATGCCCAAAGAGTAAGCCAACTTAAAAGCAATCTCTATGTTTGCGTAATCTCCATCATCCCAATGAAGGTCTTCTGAAAGAACGGACTTTAATAAACTGATGACTTGCCGATCGAGGTAATTGACGGTGGTGGCAAAAAACACAAGGGCGCAAATTGTCCAACGATAGTTCTTGATTATTTGGGATGGCAGATTGGTAGCGAGGTCTTTCATTTTCTATGTTAAGTTTCTTTATTATGTCTCCTTCAGCGTATCCTTTGGAGAAGGGTTGGGGACGAGGTTAAAACCCCAAATAGCTTTTAGCATTATTATAACAAATGTCTTCCACCATCTTTCCAACGAGCGCCATATCGTTTGGCAATTCTCCTTTCTCCATATCATTGCCAATTACGTTGCACAATATCCGCCTGAAATATTCGTGGCGAGGGAAAGAAAGAAAACTTCTGGAGTCGGTGATCATGCCGATGAAGCGCGAGAGCAAGCCCATGTTGGACAAGGTGTTGATTTGTTTTTCCATTCCATCTTTTTGGTCGAGGAACCACCAGCCGCTGCCCCACTGGATTTTTCCTGGCGATGAACCATCATTGAAATTGCCCGTCATGGTGGCGAACAATTCGTTGTCTGCTGGGTTCAAATTATAGATGATAGTTTTAGCGAGTTGATTGTCGCTGTCGAGCCTGTCGAAAAATTTTGACATGGAACGCGCTTGGAAAAAATCGCCAATCGAGTCGAAGCCTGTATCTGCGCCAAGTGTGCGCTTCATGCGCGAACTATTATTTCGCATGGCGCCCAGGTGAAATTGTTGCACCCATCCTTTGGCATGATAGAGCCGGGAGAGATGTGTTAGTATCACGCACCGAAGGCCATCAATCTCCGCAACCGAAAGAGGATTTCCCTTTAAAACTTTTGCATATAGTGAAGCGGCTTCGGCTTGGGACAAATCTCCAAACGGAAGCGTTTCCAATCCATGGTCGCAAGCGCGGCAACCGTTCTTTACAAAGAAGTCAATTCTGTTTTCAAGTGCCTTGAATAAATCTGATAGCGAACTGATTTCGATTGAGGAGGCTTGAGATAATTTCTTGATGTAGATGTTGTAGCCGATTGGGTCTTCAAAAGCGTAAGCCTTATCGGGCCGAAAGGTGGGCAGCATTTTTATTCCGCCAGACTTTGCGTGTGCTGCATGATAAGCCAAATCATCGCAAGGGTCATCGGTGGTGCAAACCACTTCGGCATTTACTTTTTTCAGCAATGGCTGCACTCGAAATTCTTTTGTTTGAAGTTTGGCAGAGCATTCATCATAGATGCTTTTGGCTGTCTGCGCATTCAGCAAGCGGTCAACACCAAAATAATTTTTGAGTTCGAGATGGCTCCAATGGTAAAGCGGGTTTCTTAATGTATAGGGCACGGTTTCCGCCCACTTCATAAATTTTTCTTCGGGGCTGGCATTGCCGGTGCAAAATTTTTCGTTCACTCCGTTGCTCCGCATGGCCCGCCATTTATAGTGGTCGCCTTCGAGCCATATTTCGGTGAGGTTGGTGAACTGCCTGTTCTCGGCAATATCTTTTGGGGATAGATGGTTGTGATAATCTATGATGGGCTGATGGGCCGCGTGTTTGTGATAGAGCGTAACGGCTGCATCGGATTGCAGAAGGAAATCGGGGCCGAGGAATTTTGATTGGGTCATAAAATTTTTTTCATTCAGTATTAACATTCAATAATTGGTTCGTGAGGACACGAACCAAGGCATCGGAAATTTTGATTGGGTCATAAAAGTTTTCAAGCATTAATAAAAAGAAATCAATCAGTGTTTATTGGTTCTTGGTTCGTGAGGACACGAACCAAAGGCATCGGACAAATTCAAACTCAAATTCCACCTAACTCCTAAAATTCAAATTCCACCTAACTCCTAAAGTTCAAATTCAAATTCCACCTAACTCCTAAAATTCAAACTCAAATTCAAGTTCAACTCAAACTCAAATTCCTCCTAACTCCTAACTCCTATATTCTGACTTCTGACTTCTATATTCTAACTTCTCCCCTCACACCCCACAAAACGCATTGAACCCTCCATCCACAGGCACATCCACACCCGAAACAAATTTGGATGCATCTGAGCACAGCCACAACAATGTTCCAATCAATTCATCAGGCTCGCCAAATCTACCATAGGGAGTATTTTGAATGACCGAAGCACCACGGGCGGTCAATGTTCCATCAGGATTGGTAAGGAGCGCGCGGTTTTGTTCGGTGATAAAAAACCCTGGCGAGATGGCATTGACGCGAATGCCTGCCCCATATTTTTTTGCCATTTCAATCGCGAGCCATTGGGTGAAATTGCTTACGGCTGCCTTTGCTGCTGAGTAACCAACCACGCGCGTGATGGGGCGAAAGGCGGACATGGAAGAAATGTTGATGATGACGCCTTCTTTCTTGGCGGCCATCACTTCGCCAAATATTTGTGAAGGCAACACGGTGCCGAGCAAATTCAAATCCACCACTTGCTGAAATGCTTTTGTATCAAGGTCGAAAAAAGTTTTGTCCACGGGGATGGTGGCGCCTGGCATATTGCCTCCTGCTCCGTTTACTAAAATATCAATGGTGCCAAAGGCAGACAAGATTTTTTCTTTGGCCTTTATCAGTTCATCTTTTTGAAGCACATCGGCCTGAACAGAAATTGCCTTGCCTCCAGCTTGCTGAATTTCTTCGGCCAGTTTTTGCCCTACTTCCTGCCTTCGCCCAATGATGGCAACATTTGCCCCTGCCTGCCCAAGTGCTTTCGACATGGACGCGCCCAGCACGCCTGTGCCGCCTGTGATGACGGCTGTTTTATTTTTTATTGAAAATAGAGATTGGATAGATGGGGTCATAGTTGGTGAAAAGTGTTTAAGGTTTTAATGTACGAGTGGTTCGTGAGGACACGAACCACGGGAAAAGAGATTGGATGGATGGGGTCATAGTTGGTGAAAAGTGTTTTGGGTTTTATAGGCAAGTGTGCAAGTGGTTCGTTAAGACACCATAGCCGTCAAGATAAAAGTTTTTGTAGAGCCGTAGGCTCGGTTTATATTGATTATTATTATTGGGTACCGTAGGCACGACCCATATATTGGCCGAGCCTACGGCTCTCATCGGTACCTTATCCATTTTTCAACAACGGATATAAAATCCGTTGTTACAATATTGGCCGAGCCTACGGCTCTAATAAATGCAACGGTCTGATTCCTTAGCTTGATGGCTATGGTGAGGACACGAAACACGGGGAAGAGATACATTGTGATTACTGTTTTGATAAATTAATTTTTTCTGATGGCAATACCGCCTACTGCTATCTGCCTACTGCCTACTTTTAAAATTTACTAAACTCACCAAACTGCTTATTCATTTCTTCGTCACTGATAAACCCTCCAGTGCTTACCAAAATCCTGTGCTTGAACTCCATCGTTTGGCCTGGGTTAAGCGTGTTGGTGATTTCTTCATCGGTGGGCACATAAACTTTAGAGCCGAGATTGTTCACGGCAAACAATCCGTAGTTGCGTGCATGCCAGTGGGCGGGGAAACCAATATTTTTTTTATGGTCAGCGATGGCAATCGTAATTTCTTCTTCCCCCTTTTTTGCAGAAAGCGAAACCCAACTTGCGCGCTTGCCCCACACTTCACCTTTTTGCAATCCATTGCTGTTGCGATAGACTCCGTTCACGCCTTCATTGTTCAAGGCGGGCACGGTAGTGGGGTTGCCGCTTGCATCTGTAAACACTTCGGGCTTGGGGGATGGCTCCTCGAACGCACGGTCCAAGCGCAAGCCCATCATGCCTTCTTTGGTATCTTTGAAAACAACTTTCTCTTTTTGTGCGGTGAGCTTGGTGGTGCGGTCTATCGTTCGCAAATTATCGGTGCCACTAAATACAAATGTTGACTCTTCAATCAACAAAACATTTCCTTTCGAGTCAACCCAATTGGCAACCACTACCAACTTGCCATTGCTCTTGCCTCCTTCGGCTTTCACCACTTTTTGGTGACGGATGCTTCCATATTTTGCTTTCTCTGCGGCTGGTATGGCATACGAGTTGTTCCAAAAATCAAGACCGTTCACATCGCCATAGTTAAACCACAGGCCAACATGGTGCGGATGGTCCACCCGCTCACCAGCGCGTGGGTCGCGTGGAAAGCCGCGGGTAATCACGGTTCCTTTTGAGGTGAACATTGGGTAAAGCACGGGCTTGTCCAAATCAGTTGGATAAATGTATGAGGTGAACAACTTGCCATCAATGAGCACGTCCACTTTGCTGTTCTTTTCATCGGCCACAAACTTCACTGCTTTTTTCTGGGCAAACCCGGTGTTCATAATCAATAAAAAGAGGGACAATAAAATTGTCCCTGCTTTCATGTGGCGATTAAATCCGCTCTTCATACGAATCAGTATTTAAAAACTTTTCCGCCCGCCATCACTTCTTGTGTGGCTTCGTTGAAGGTTGCCTTCATGCCGGTTTGCACCGCAGCACTTACCATCACGCAAGCAATAGCATGTGAGTAGCCAGCTTCCACAGGTGCGTTGGGCTCTTTGCGCTCACGCACACATTCCATCCAGTTGCGCATGTGGGCCGATGTAAGCGGGTCGTTGCCCGTGTTGGCCGAAGCGATAATTTTTTCGTCCACCACATTCAGGTCGGCAGTTGGCAAAAGGTTGGCACTCATCTTCATTGCCTTGGCGTGGCGTTCTTCCAAACCACCTTCGGGCGAAACCTTGTTCGTGTTCAAGTTCATCTCCCCACCATTGGAATAATAAATTTCGGCTGGCCGTTCCGCACCATTGTGCATGCGCGAGGTGAACGTAACTTGAAAGCCTGTTGTCAAATCATTCGATGGGCCGTAGTCGAACACTGCGGTAATGGTGTCCCAATTTTTCCTTCCGTCTTTCCAAAAATAAATTCCTCCATTGGCCACTGCGCTGCGCGGGTTTTTCAATCCACTGAACCAATGCACGGTGTCAATTTGGTGACTCATCCATTGGCCAGGCAACCCAGAAGAGTAAGGCCAGAACAAACGGAACTCCAAATATTTGCGCGGGTCCCAAGCTTCTGCGGGGCGGTTCATTTGATAGCGTTTCCAATCGGTGTCAGCTTCTTTGATTTCCTGCACCAACTGGCTCCTTCTCCAACGCCCTGGCTGGTTTACATTCCAAGAAAGTTCAACCATGGTGATGGGGCCAAACTTTCCGCTCTTCACAAAATCTGCGGCAGCAAAATAATTTCTTCCGCTCCTGCGCTGCGAACCTATCTGCACAATCTTCTTTGTTTCGCGCACGGCTTTAAGTGCAGCACGCGCGTCTTCCATCGTTTCGGCAAAAGGTTTTTCCGTGTATGTATCCTTGCCGGCACGAACGGCTTCTACTGTATGCAACGCATGTTGAAAATCGGCCGTGCTGATGATGACTGCATCCAAGTCTTTCATCTTGTACAGTTCATCGTTGTTTGCGCACATAGTAATATCATGTCCGAATTTTTCTTTGAGCATAGCCTGGCCTTCTTCGCGCCTTCTTTTCCAGATGTCGGAAACGGCCACCATGTCGAAGTTTGTTTCTTTGTGATGGTTTAAGAATGCGGGCAACAACGATGAACGAAAGCGGTCGGAGAAACCTACCACGCCCACGCGCACACGGTCGTTGGCGCCTAAAATATTTCCATAGCTTTTGGCACTAAAGCCCATTGCCCCGAGATACGTTCCCGCTGTGACCACTGCTGTTTTTTTGATGAAGTCGCGTCTTGTGTTTTTCATTTATTTAAAGTTTTGATGTTGACGTTTTAATGTGTTGATGTTACTGCCTACTTCTCCCGATAGCAATCAGGACTGCCTACTGCTACCTGCCTACTGCCTACTTTTCATTTCACCTACTTTTCATTTCATCTCTCTAATCTTTATGCTCCTGAAAGAAACATTATCGCCATGGTCTTGCAAGAGTATCCTTCCTTTTTCTGCCATACCAAATTTCTCAGACGCTGCATATTTGCTTCGGGCTACCAGTGCATTATATATAGGTGTGCCGCGCTGATACTCGACTACTTTATATCCATTGAGCCAATGCTCCACGCGATTGTCGGGATACACAATTACCCGGCCATTGTTCCATTCACCAATTTTGCGAAGGCCACGTGGCACTTTTATGGAAGGGATTAAATCGTAGAGGGAAGCCAAGGTGCGGTTGCCCACTACACCTTCTTTGGCGTCAGGATGTTTTTCATCGTCCAGCACTTGATACTCCAGCCCAATGGCCGAGCCTGCCTGTCCGGCAGGCAGGCCTTTGTTCACTTCTTTTTCAGTCACAAAATATTTGAGGCCGCTGTTGGCGCCTTCGCTGAGTTTAAACTCGAACTGCAAATCGAAAGCACCGTACTCGTTCATAGTAACAATGTCGCCACCGTTTTGCGATTCGGCTCCTGTTGATTTGACAACGCTTATTGTTCCGTCTTTTATCTCCCATCCATTGTCGGGAAACTTTTCTTTGTAGGCACCGCGCCATCCTGCGCTTGTCTTTCCATCCCACAACAAGGCCACGCCATTTTTTTTCTCCGCTTCTGAAACAGAATTGGGCACCAGATTCATCACAAACACATTGTCGGACGGACTGGGTTTTAAATTTTTTGTTTGGATACGGATGTTGCGCCAACGGATTTGCATGCCTGGCTGCATGTCGGCATAAATCGCATGCACTTGCAAAGCGATAAATCCACTGGAGGTAACATCATCGAACACATGGGCAGCGGCAATTCCATTCACCCACGTGCGCAAGCTGTTGCCTATACATTCCAACCGAATTTTGTTCCACTCATTTTGCTTGAAGGCTTTTCTGGCTTCGGGATTATATTCCAAAGTATAGAGCCAATCCCTGCGGGCTTCATCATAGATGCCGCCCGTCCACGAGCGGGGCGCAGGGTCAATTTCAAATTGATAGCCATGCACACGGCCTTCCTTAAAATCGGGTTTGCTCAAACTGCGGAACTGAATTCCTGAATTCATGCCCTGCGGCACTTTGAACTCCAGTTCCAAAATAAAATCGCCATAGTCTTTTTCAGTGGCCATAAAAGAGTTTGCCTCCTTTAACACAGTCGTACCCACCACCTCACCATTTTGCACTTCATATTTGGCCTTGCCATTCAGTTGTTTCCAACCCGTAAAATCTTTGCCGTTGAAAAGGGTTTCCCAGTCGCCATTGGATTGCGAAAAGGCATTGACAGAGGCGGCAAACAGGAGGACAATAAAAGAAATAATCTTGTTCATCAATCGGTTCAGTTTAGGTTAGCTTGATAGCCATAAGACGAAAGAATCAGTTTAATGCCTTACAAGATTGAGGATTATTTTTCTTGCTGGAAGGGATATTTTTTAATCGGTATCGGCAATTGGTTCTAAAATGCCCGACCAATAATAAATCAGCACCCAAACTTTGGTATGTTCTTGAAATAATACAATCAAAATATTGCCTGTGAAAAAGTGCAAATTTGTGTTGCATACAACCAACTTAACGTGAAAGCAAAATACGTTTACCCTTTTACCAGTTTCGGATTTAATAAATTGTTTGGGGAAGAAGCAAGCAAACCCCTCTTGCTTGATTTCTTGAATGCACTTTTGCCACAAGAGAACAATATTGTGGACCTGACATTCAAACCACAGGACCCGCTTCTTGCAATGCCACCAGACCGACAGGGCATCTATGATATCTATTGCGAAAACGAGAAAGGGGAAAAATTTCTTGTTAGAACTACAAAAGGCAATTCAGAATTATTATAAAGGCTATGCTTCCTTTCCGATTTGGGAGCAAGCCGAGAAAGGCGAATGGAATTATAATTTAAAGTGTGCTTACTGTATCGGCATTTTGGATTTTACATTTGGTGATTATGAAACTGAAAAAGAAAAGGGTGAAGTAGTTCATACCGTGAAACTCAAAGACCAAAACGGAAAAACATTTTACCACAAGCTAACCTACATCTATCTTGAAATGCCCAACTTTAAAAAGACAGAGCAAGAGCTTTCCACACGGATAGACACTTGGCTTTTCTTTATTAAAAACCTGGAGGACTTTCAGCACATTCCCCTGATCTTTAAGGATAAAATTTTTAGTCAAGCATTTGAAACGGCCGAACTTGCCAAGTTTGACCGAACAGAAATGGATAAATATGAATATAGCCTAAAAGTTTTCCGTGACAACAAAGCGACATTTGATTATGCGGTAGATAATGCGCGCGATGAGGGAAAATTGGCAGGGAAAATTGAAGGGAGAATTGAAGGTGAGTTGAAGGCGAAGCAAGAAATCGCCAAAGCCATGAAAGAAAATGGAATCGATAATAAAACAATTGCTAAAACCACGGGACTATCAGAGGCAGAAATTGATAAGCTGTAGGTTGCCCTCATTACAATGCTCACTTAATCCTGGATAATTTTTTCGTGGGGTTCCAACCAAGGATTTGCCCTTCATACCTACTTCAATAAAGCATCATATAAATTCAATAGAATTTGCTGTGTGCATTTTCTACTTTACCCATATTAATCCAATTCACTATGCTCAACCATAAAACAAACAGAAGGTTATTTGTAAAAGAGATGGCCCTTCTATCAGCCGCTGCCCTCGTGCCAAGTCTGGCCATTGCCAAAGGCAAAGGTGCTAAAATGAAACTCGGGCTCGTTACCTATCAATGGGGAAAAGATTGGGATTGCCCCACGCTCATTAAGAATTGCATTGCAGCAAAAATCTATGGCGTTGAACTTCGGATTGAGCACGCACATAAGGTCGAGCCAACTATTTCTGCCGAAAGGCGCAAAGAAGTTAAAAAAATGTTTGCCGATAGTGCGGTAAAAATAATTGGCATGGGCACCAACCAGCAATACGATTTCATTGAGCCCGACAAACTCAAGCAATCCATCGAGCAAACCAAAGAGTTTATAAAACTAAGTGCCGATGTCGGTGGCTCAGGCGTGAAAGTAAAACCCAATGCCTTCCATGATGGAGTGCCGCACGAAAAAACCATAGAGCAAATAGGCAAGGCCCTAAACGAAGTAGGAAAATTTGGTGCCGACTACGGACAAAAAATAAGGCTCGAAGTGCATGGCAACGAAACGCAGGAACTCCCTAACATCAAAGCGATTATGGATGTGGCCAACAACCGCAATGTTTACACGTGCTGGAACAGCAATGACGAAGACCTGATTGGCGGAGGACTGGAATACAATTTCAATTTAGTGAAGAACAGGCAAGGCGATACGGTACACATCCGCGAACTCAACGTGGGCAAATATCCATATCAACAATTGATGGACTTGTTTGTGAAAATGGATTACAAAGGATGGATACTATTGGAATGTAGAACTGAACCTGCGGATAGGGTGAAGGCGATGATGGAGCAGTTGGAGATTTTTAATGGGATGATTAGAAAGTAGGCAGGGAGGCAATCAGTAAACGGTAATCAGTAAACGGTAAACGGTAATCGGTAATCAGTAATCAGAAATCAGTAATCGGTAAACAGCAATGAGTAGGTAGAGGATACACTCACTTCGTAACACGCGCCCTCACCAAACTATACACCTTCCCATCGGGCTTGGTGGTCAAATAAAGTTCTCCTTTGCTATCGCGGCCAAAGCGTTCATCCACTTTGTCGGCACCAGTAAGTTCTTTCAATGTTTTTATTTTACCATCAAGGGATACGCGGAATTCCTTTATCGTTGCCTGGGTTCTTGGTTTCATATCTTTCATCTCCCCAAAAA
>JAYVAI010000549.1:0-18225 GCA_043751075.1 Cyclobacteriaceae bacterium
TTCATGCCATCCACCGAAAGTTGCCCACCGGAAACGATCCTGTTTTCAGAGCCTATGGCCATGGCAATGTCGTCCATGCTCACGCCCGCCAGCGAAGCCTTGAACATATCCAAGTTGATTTGTATCTCGCGGTCGAGCGCACCCACAATATCCACTCTGCGAATTTCGGTGAGCGACTCGATGCGGTCCTGCATCTGCTCGGCATATTTTTTCAGTGTTTGCAAATCGTAATCGCCCGACAGGTTAATGTTCATGATGGGCACGGCCGAAATATCGATGTCAATCACTTGCGGATCGTCCAGCAAATTGGTGGGCAATTCATTTTTAGCGCGGTCCACGGCTTCCTTTACTTCACGCTTGGCTTCCTTTACCTCTACATCGGTTTCAAATTCCACAATCACATTCGAGAAATCCTGAACGGAATTGCTGGTAACTTTTTTTACACCGGCAATGGACTTCACCTGCTTTTCAATGGGCTTGGTCACCAAGTTCTCCACATCTGTTGGCGAAGCGCCAGGGTATATAGAAGCCACATAAATTTGTGGGAACACCACTTCGGGAAAATTTTCCTTCGGCAGTTTATTATAGGTCATCATACCTGCCAGACAGATAATAATAGTGGCTACATAAATCGCAACCTTGTTGTCGATAGACCAACTGGTGGGTTTAAATTCTTTTTCTGTGTCTTTCATATAATTGAGGAGATCGTAGTTAGGAGATAGGAGATAGTAGTTAGGAGTTTGACGATGCCTACTAAATACTAACTCCTATCTCCTATATTCTGATTTTTATATTTTCACAAACTCGCCATCGTTCAACCCCTGATAGCCCACTGTAATAATTTTATCACCGCTGCTGAGGCCAGATTTGATATGGGCAATGTTGTTGTAAACACCACCAACCTCTACCACCCGTTTACGGGCAACGGCCTGCTTGCCATCCGTCTCCACCACATACACAATTTTTTCACCATTGATGTCTTGCACAACATTTACGGGCACCGTCAAGGCGGCAGGTTCGGAATGGAAAATCACACGGATCACTGCTGTCATGTTAGGTCGCAAATCTTCATTGGCTGGAAGAGTGACTTCTACAGGAAACGTGCGCGACAGAGGATCAATGTTCCTTCCAACAAAAGATACTGAGGCATTCATGGTTTTGCCAGACTCAGAAATTTCAACCATCACTTTATTTCCTTTTTTAATTGAGCTCACAAAGGATTCAGAAACATTGGCGATCACTTTCAACTTGCTGGTATTGATCACACGGAAAGCGGGCATGCCGGGGGCAGCGTTCTCGCCTACTTTTACATTCACGGCATCCACCGTTCCGTTGATGAGGGATTTTATGCGGGTCATGTCCAATTGCTCGTTCATGGTTGCCAGCCTCTTCTCCAAACTTTCTTTGTTGTTTTTTGCCTGTAGAAATTGCACTTCGGTGCCGATCTTCTGATCCCACAAATTCTTTTGGCGATCATAAACGGTGTTGGCCAGTTCAAGGCCGCCCTTCAATTCGTCAATGGATCGCACCATCAATGTATTGTCTATCTGCGCAAGCGTTTGTCCTTTAGTAACGCGGTCGCCCTCGTTTACATATACCTGTGTGATCACGCCCATAGATTTGGCGCTCACAAAGATATTTTCTTCCGCATCAATGCTCCCTTGCGTTTGGATAAAGTGATCAAACTGGCGTGGGCTTATTTCCACAACGCCCACATCTTTCGATTTTACTTCTATGGCAATTGGATTTTCAGCCGCGAGTTCGCTTTCAAGTTTCGCAATTTTCTTCGACACATCCGCTTGATCCGATTTCAATTTCTCAAGTTGCGTTGCTTTGTCCACCGAGGAACCGCTGCACCCAGCCAACAAAGCTGTGATAACGGTTGCCAACGTGAGTGAGGTGTATAATCTGGTTTTCATATTCTTGTTCATTGGGTTTTGATTATTTATTATTTGTTGCTGGTAATAATTTTCCGTAAGCCTTGTCCAGATCGACTTTTGCTACCATCGCATCGAACAGGGCAGAGTAATAATTTGTCTGAGCGGTGCGCAGGCTGTTCTCAGCTTCTACTACTTCTAAGTTGGAGCCTACACCCTGTTCATATTTAATTTTTGTGATGCGTGCAATGTTGGCCGCCAGTTCCTGATTTTCTTTTTGGGCAGCCAATGATTTGATTGCGTTTTCAAAGGTGATGGAAGATTGCGCAATGTCGAGGTCAATGCCATTCTTCAATGCCTTGAAACCATTGTCAATTTTTTTAAGAGTAAGTTTTTCCTGTTGGATTTTATAGTGGCCACGCATGCCGGAAAAAATCGGAATGTTCATGCTCACGCCAAACTGTGAAAAATTGTACCATTTGTCGGGGCCAACGAATTCTCCATCCTCAACGGCTGAATTGGTTTTAAATAATCCACTAACATTATTGGATTGGGTTTGATAACCTAAGTTTGCAAACGCAGCAATGGAGGGAACGGAACCTGCATATTGGTTTTTGATATTCAACTCCTGAAGCTTGCGGTTTACTTCTAAGGTTTTAAAGTCAGGCCGGTTTTTATAATCCCATCCTTCTTTGTAGCTATCTAAGTTTGGCTCCACCATCACATCCTGAATATTGCCAACCACCTCAATGGGTTGGTTGGACGGATAGTTCATCTGAAATTTCAACAACTCCAATCCCAGCTTATTAAAATTCAGAAATTTATCGCGCTCGGAAACCAAGTTGTTATAGGCAACCCGTATCCTATCCACATCAATGCCCTCGGCAAAACCGTTTTCGTTAAGGGCTTTGGTGTTGCGCAGCAGGGTATCCAACCGGGCAATGTTATTCGAAAATAAAGTTGTGCGCTCTTTGTTGATCAACACACCATAATAGGCCTTGGTCACTTGCTGAATGATCTGCTCCTTGGTTTGGTCCGCAGCCTTGCTCGACAATTCTTTAAATGTGCTGGCAGCCTGCAGGCCCACAAAGTAAGAGCCATTGAAAATCAATTGGTTGATGGACAAACTGGCGTTGCCGCTACTGCTCAATTGAAAGAAGTTTTGAGCGGCAAGTATATCTCCATTCTGAGCACCTACAATATCTTTTGGAAAAAACCCAAACACGTCCGGGTCATCGTTAAATCTTCCAAAAAACCGTGGCAACTTTTGGTTGTGCACCAGCGAGGCGCTGCCTGAAATTTGCGGCAAGCCGAGGCCAACGGTTTCTTTCACACGGGCCGAAGCAATTTGTTGATCAATGGCAGCATTCTGTGCATTGATGGAATTTTGCAGCGCATACTCAACACACTGCTCTAAGGTAAACGACTGTGCTGCCTGCTGGGCATAACCGCCAAGAGACAACGCCAATAGAATAAAAAGTGGTAAAAGGGATTTCATAAATTATTTGGGGATGGTTTCGAGATTTGTAATTTCTGATCTGTATTTCTGATATAGTTTTTTTCCTTTGTCGGTGCACATGCCGTGCACAAAAAAATCGAACACCTGCCAGTTCACTTCCAAGAAGTTGAAGCGCTCTTTCGGGAACACCTGATCGTTGAACGAACTTTCGATCATCACCAACCGGGCCACCGCAATAATACCGGGGTTGATTTCTGATCGGAAATATCCTTCTTCTATCCCCTGCTTCAGGTTGCGCACCATGGACTGCTGAATAAATTTTTCTTTAAAATCCTGCCACAGGGTCCATGCCTTAGGATGAAATTTTTGCAAATCAAAAAGTAGTGATGGATTCATTTCCTCCAAGGTTTGCTTCATCAACACTGAAATGCGGCTCAGTTCATCAATGGCGTTTTTAGATATGGCCGTAATGTTTTGGTACTGCCGTTTGTCTTCTTCCAGAAAATTTTTGGCCATCATGGTCACCAACTCATCTTTGTCGGCAAAATATTGATAGAGGGTTTTCTTGGAAACCGACAAGTGCCGCGCTAAGTCATCCATGGAAATGCTGCGCACTCCATACTTCATAAAAAGCCCCTCGGAGCCTTTTAAAATTTTTTCTTTTATATCCAGCTCTTCCATAAGGGGTGCAAAACTATGGAAACTATTGACATCGCCAAAGTTTCCACAGTTTCCTGTAACGCCTCCTTCCGTTAATTGTTCAGGGTTTTTAGAAAAAAAATTGTGAATTTTTTGTGATGTCTTCCCTCAACCATTTGAAGAGCCCGATTCGTGGGTTGGTGTGGCTTCTTCGCGGTAGCACCACTTATCTTTCATCTTTTGTTTTATACGGTCGCGCTCTTCGGGGCTCATGCCCGCCCACTTTTCTTTCCAGTAATATTTCCAGGGGCCACCTGTATGACCTCCGTAGCAATGGCACCGGCCAAAGCTCCACAGAAAAATTTTAGACAATGCGAGCAACCCCGCTGTTTGCCAAAAGGTGATAAAGGGGCCTGCAAACAATTGGGGCACCAGCCAGTTCCATAAATATTGCGTGGCAATGATCATCACAAAAATGAAGCTGATCGCAGCCAAAGCCATCAACAAAATTTTTCCTGCCCATATTCCTTGTTTCATAATTCTATTTTTTATTTAAACTCAAATACAAACTCAAATACAAAATCAAATGCAAACTCAAATACAAATCATAATTCTTAGTCTCTATCCATCGAAATTTTTCCTGCGCACATTCCTTGTTTCATAATTCTATTTTTTACTTTAAATTCAAATCCAAAATCAAATTCAAATCATAATTCTTAGTCTCTATCCATCGAAATTTTCCCTGCGCACATTCCTTGTTTCATAATTCTATGTTTTACTTTAAACTCAAATCCAAACTCAAATCCAAACTCAAAAATCAAAATTAAATGGATCCAAAACTCAAATCATAATTCAAAGTCTCTATCCACAAATGCCTAATCCCCCAATGCCTACTCCCCCAATGCCCAATTCCTACTACCCCAATGTATCGTTATAAAAATTTTGCAAACTTTTGCGCAACGCCATGATTGCATACCGCTTTCGCGAAAGCAATGTGTTTATTGATACTCCCGTTTCTTCCGAAATTTCCCGAAAACCTTTTTCCTCGATTTCGTTCAACACAAAAATTTCCCTCTGCTCGGCAGGCAAATTGGCCAATGCTTCGGTGATCTGTTCCCATATCGCTTCGCGCAATAAGGTTGCCTCCGGACTGTTATCCAGGTCGGGCAAAATTTCTGCAAGGGTGAGGGGAGCATCTTCATCGCGGCCAGCCAATAGTTCGAAGTCGGTGCGCTGCGGGCGCGAGGCATTTCTGCGATAGCGGTCAATGATTTTATTTCGAGCTACACTATACAACCAGGAGGTGACACGGTCCAGCGACTGAATGGAATTGAAGCCTTCAATAAATTGGTAAAACACATCTTGAAGAATATCCTCCGCTTCCTCCACCGTGCCCACCCGGCTGCGGATAAACCCCAGCAGTTTGTCCTTTTCCCTAAGAAACGTGTTTTGCTTTAACTCCTGCATGGCCAGTTCCATATTTCCATCTGCGCGTTATAACGGGATAGACGGAACGTGGTGCAGTATTATTTTAGGAAAAGTGAAAAAAGTTACGGCTTCGTTGGTTTGAACCACGAACCTGCCTGCGGTAGGCAAGGTCACCACGGTCTTGACGACTCAACGAGAAAATCAGATTCATTTCTTCTGAAAGCCTATCCTCATAGTTACATTGCAATCAAAAAAAATCATGAGCACAGAAAAACGCAAAGGCCTTACGCCCATTGAAATGAGCAGCGATGATTTCAAAAAAGCTGGCCACGAACTCGTTGATCAGATTGCCGACTTTTTGAACAGCTTCGAAACCCGATCAGTGACCAAAGGGAAATTGCCATCGCAACTTAAAGCCCTGTTGGGCGATGGCCCTCTCCCATCGCAAGGCATTGCATCGCCAAAAGATTTACTGAACCAATCGGCACAACTGCTTTTTGAAAATTCACTTTTCAACAGCCATCCAATGTTTTTTGGATACATCACCTCCACGCCAACACCCATCGGAATACTTTCTGATATGTTGGCTTCCACTATCAACCCCAATGTGGGTGCGGGTATCCTTTCGCCCCTCGCCACAGAAATTGAATTGCAAACCATAAAATGGATGGCCGAATTTATTGGCTATCCCACCGACTGCGGTGGCGTGATGGTGAGCGGTGGCAACATGGCGAATTTTATCGGCTTCCTGGCCGCCCGCAAAGCAAAAGCCAACTGGAACATACGCGAAGATGGATTGAACAACAAACATCTGTTGATTTATGCATCCGAAGAAAATCACACCTGGATACACAAAGCAGCCGACTTGTTTGGGTTGGGATTGAAATGCATTCGATGGATAAAACCTTTGGCAAACCGCGAGATGGATGTGGTTGCGCTCGAACAAAAAATAAACGAGGACATAAAAAACGGTCACCATCCATTTTGTGTAGTGGGCAATGCTGGCACGGTAAGCTTAGGAATAGTGGATCCGTTGGAAGAAATTTCCATCCTCTGCAAAAAATATAACCTCTGGTTTCATGTGGATGGTGCGTATGGTGCGCCCGCAGCGGGGTTGCCGAGTGCATCAAAAAAACTGAAAGCCTTGGCCCTTGCCGACTCGGTGGCGATTGACCCGCACAAATGGTTTTATGCACCCATTGAAGCGGGCTGCACATTGGTGCGCAACAGGCAGCACCTGATTGACGCTTTCAGTTTCAAGCCTGCCTACTATAATTTTAAGGGAGAAGGAACGGAAGAGCCTGTAAACTTTTATGAATATGGAATGCAAAACACACGCGGCTTCAAAGCATTGAAAGTGTGGATGGCTTTTAAACAAATTGGCCGCGAAGGTTTTGAACAACTGATACAGCAGGATATTGACTTGGCCAAAATGCTATTCGATGAAGTGGAGGCCACACCCGAGTTGGAAGCATTTATGTGTGGCCTTAGCATCACCACATTTCGCTATGTGCCATCGGGAATAAACGGCAGCGACCCATCGCAGCAAAATAACCTGAATGAACTGAACCAAAAAATCCTGAACAAACTTCAAACGGGCGGTGAAGCATTTGTATCGAATGCGGTGATCGATGGAAAATTTTTGTTGCGGGCTTGCATTGTGAATTTTAGAACGAGGGAAGAGCATGTGAAATTATTGCCTTCGATTGTGGTTAGGATCGGGCGAGGTATAGTTGACCATTGAATTAAACCTATAAGGTTTTAAAAACCTTATAGGTTTGGCAAATCATATAATTCAAATAAAGGAATATCTTGGAAGGAAAATTTTGTCCTTTCATCAAACTGTTCATCATGCGCGAATCTTCTAACAAAACCACAGCCCAACAACTGCTAAGCATTCCTGTGCTGGTGGCAGCCTTGGGCTACTTAGTTGACATGTACGATTTGTTCCTGTTCAACATCGTGCGCGTACCGAGCCTCAAATCATTGGGGCTATCGGATGAAAACTTGTTGAGCCAGGGGATTTTTCTGTTGAACCTGCAAATGGCGGGCATGCTGATAGGCGGAGTGTTCTGGGGAATACTTGGCGACAAGAAAGGAAGGCTTTCTGTTTTGTTCGGTTCCATTTTAATTTATTCCATTGCCAACATTGCCAACGGATTTGTGACCACCGTGGAAGGCTATGCGGCCTGGCGTTTTATTGCCGGCTTCGGCCTGGCCGGGGAGCTTGGCGTGGGTGTTACCTTGGTAGTAGAAATCCTCCCCAAGTCCATCCGTGGTTATGGAACAACATTAGTGGCCACGATGGGCGTGTGCGGTGCATTGCTTGCCTTTCTCGTTGTTCATTTTTTTGAGTGGCGCGCATCTTACTTTATCGGGGGTGGGCTTGGGTTGTTGTTGATGGTGTTGAGGATAAAAGTTTTTGAATCGGGCATATACTTAAAACTAAAAGAGGAAAAGGTAAAACGGGGCGATGTGTTCATGTTGTTCAATAATAAAGCCCGCATGTTAAAATACCTGAACGGCATTGTTATCGGCATGCCTATTTGGTTTGTGGTTGGCATCCTCATCACACTGTCTCCGGAAATTGCACGGGCGATGAAACTCGACCAACCTGTGGACGCAGGCAAGGCTGTCTTGTTTTTCTTTGCAGCACAGGTAGCGGGCAACTTAGTCAGTGGGTTTCTAAGTCAATACCTTCAAAGCAGGAAAAAAGTTATTTTCATTTTTATGCTTGCATCGCTTTTGTTCGCCACAGTTCTGTTACTGGCGCCCATTGAGAAAACAACTATGTATTACATTTTAGGTGGCTGCCTTGGTTTTTGCAGCGGCTACTGGACACTCTTCATTACGGTAGCTGCGGAACTTTTCGGCTCGAACCTGCGCGCCACCGTGGCCACTACCATTCCCAATTTTGTGCGCGCAACTATTATCCCACTGAACGCACTTTTTTTATTTTCGAAGGGATATGTAGGAACCATTGGCGGTGCGCTGATAACCGGATTTATAACATACGCCCTGGCCATGCTTGCCCTTGTTTTTCTGGAAGAGACATTTAAGAAAGACATGAACTATACGGAAGAAACGTAACCGTAAAGGCGTCAGGCACCTCAAAGGTGTCAGACACCTACGCGACCCAGGGCTTAACTAAACGACATTGATACCGTCATATCAAACCTTTGTCTGCGGCCTTCTATATTTTTTTGTTTGCATAGATGGCAGGTTAGCGCCTGTGATGCTCCGTGTATAAACTCCCAACGGTTTCAGGCTCTGCGCAACTCGGTGTCCTCTGCGTTTAAAAAAAAAGGGAACGCAAAGTGCGCAAAGGTTCGCAAAGAGATTTTAAGACATGAGAGCATGATCAAACGGTTTAAGGCTCTGCGCAACTCAGTGTCTTCTGCGTTTAGAAAAGGGGAAGAAAAGTTTTATTCTAAAACAGGATTGGTCGGCAGGTTTTTAAAATTATGAAGAAGTAGTTGAATTGTGCTCTGCTATCATGGTTTGCATAATGTCAAAGGTTTTCCGCTTCAGATCTTTATTGATTCCGTTTTGTTCCAAATCCAAATTGATTTCCTTGCCAACAATAATTTTTATGCGCCCAGGTTTGTGTGGAATGGTGCCCGGTGGCATCAGTGTGCTTGCGCCTAACACTACGAGGGGCAAAATCGGTTTTTGGGTGTCGATGGCAATCTTGAATGCCCCGTCTTTAAAAGGCTGAAGGTTTTCTTTACTGCGGTTTTGTGTGCCTTCCGGAAAAATTAAAATATTGATGCCTATGTTTAGCAATTCCTTCAGGTGGTTCATGCTCTTCTTGCGGCTTTCATTGCTGGTGCGGTCCACCACCACACAGGTGGCGCGGATGATCCATCCAAACACCGGCAATTTTAATAATTCTTTTTTTGCGAGTGGCCTAAATTGGCCGCGTATGGTCATGCATATACCGGGCAAGTCGAGGAAGGAAGTGTGGTTGCTTACGTAGATGTAGGATTTTCCTTTTACTATATTTTCGCGGCCTATCATTTCATAGCGTATAAACGTGAGCTGGCTGAACGTCCACGACCATATCTTCATAAAAAAATAAGTTACCGCCACCGCATGTGGCCCAAAGAAGGCAGGCAACACAATGCCCGGCAAATAGAGTAGCATGGTTGAGATGAACACTACCGATACCCACAGGGAAAATAATTTATAGGCGGCCTTCCTGATGAGGTTCAATGCAATATTGTTTGTGGAATGAATTTTTGATGTTGGCAAGATAACCTACGGTTCTTGTTTGTGCAATTGGATAAACTTTTCAAGTCTTGGTAAACTTTGCTTTATGGAATTGGGAATGGGATTGAAAATTCCAACTTTTTTTAACTTGGGTTGCAACCACGCGATTCGCTTTGCCCCGTACTCTTCGCTCAGAAAAAGTGATACCAAGTCAAACTTATCAAAGGTACCATCCAATTGTGTCAGTCCTTTTTCAAAACGTTCATGGATTGTTTCCTGATCCACTGGATGGCCCCCTTTCAACACCCGGTTGCGCACCC
The DNA here is from genome assembly GCA_043751075.1 of Cyclobacteriaceae bacterium. Classification (GTDB taxonomy): domain Bacteria; phylum Bacteroidota; class Bacteroidia; order Cytophagales; family Cyclobacteriaceae; genus ELB16-189. The sequence goes on from JAYVAI010000549.1 coordinate 9,936, forward strand.
GCTCCATGGCAACTTGTTCATTTGGCAAGCAAAGAAATATTAAATGGGTGATGAACCCGGCTGAAGTAAAATCATCAACGAATTTGACCACTGAAGAATGGTGGTAGTTTGTTTCAAACGCAAAGTTGGTTTTATTTTTAAGTGAAATGTTTTTTTGTTCAAGAAAAATTTCTGTAACGGTATCCCTAACGCCCTGCTCTACAATTGGATCAAAGGAAAAGACTTTCCAATGCGAATTGAATTCAAAATCATAATCAAATGCCTTGATTCCAAATTTTTCTAAAAGACTCGCACTTGAGGTTGACTTACCAGCTCCATTAGGACCTGCAATAAGTATAAGTGAAGGCAAAACAGGTACTACTTTGTAAGGGACACTTCCTTTTTCTTCGCTTTCTCAGACTGCGCAAACTTGTCTTTATCAGATGGCTTAAGATTCCGAAAAATTTTATTCAGCCGATGATACCAGTCGTTGTATGTCTGGCTTGGGCTTTCAATAGGTTCTTTCTTCATAAAACAAATTTACTAAAAAAGCATTGGATGAAGTATTGTCTTTACTTCATCCAAGTTGTGTATGCAGTGAAAGCAGAAAACTGTTTTTGAATTCTTTGCTACGAAAAGTAATTTGTTTGCCCTGGCACGGCCACTGGATAATTTCCATCGGCATTGGGAAGCACGGGTGGCAGCGCATTGAAATCATATTGAGTTGGCATAATGTTCATGCCCGAATTCAATGCCTTATCAAATTCAACCACTTGCCCGGTGTAGGTGGCCAAGCGACCGAGTATGGCCGTCATGGTGCTCTTCGCCCCATTCTCGGTGTCATCATATTTATATTCTTTTTTTGCAATGGCGGCAAAGAGTTCATCGTGCTCGGTTTGATAGGGGTTGTTCTCTTTGGTGCGATCGAATTGGTACAACAATTTTCCTTTGCGGTCGATGATGTTGGCAGCCCCGCATTGAATCGTTCCTTTGGTGCCCACCAGCAATTCATCCACTTTGCTCATGGTGCCTTTTATATGGCGGCACTGACTGTTCAAAATACTTCCATCGGCATAGGTGAATTCAACATAGTGGTGATCGTAGATTTCACCAAAGTCTTTTCCTTTTCTTACTTCGCGCCCGCCCATGCCTTGGGCTTTTACCGGGTAGCCGCCTTTAAACCAGTTCACCACATCTAAGTTGTGTATGTGCTGCTCCACAATGTGATCGCCACACAGCCAGTTGAAATAATACCAGTTGCGCATTTGATACTCCATTTCGGTTTGGTTGTATTTGCGCGGGTTCACCCACACGCCTTCATTGTTCCACCACGCTTGCGCGGAAACAATTTCGCCCACCATTCCCTCTTTAAATTTTTTGTACAGTTCGCGATATGAGTTTTGATAGTGGCGTTGCAGCCCCACCACTACATTCAGTTTTTTCTGTCTGGCAATCACGGCAGCATCCAACACGCGCTTGATACCGGCAGGATCGGTGGCCACGGGCTTCTCCATAAAAATATGCTTGCCTTGTTTCACCGCTTCCTCAAAATGAATAGGACGGAAGCCAGGAGGTGTGGCAAGGATAACCACATCGGCCAAGGCGATGGCTTTTTTGTATCCATCAAATCCGGTAAACTTGTTCTCTTCGGGCACCGAAACTTTGTCCGATACGTTTCCATCTTCATTGTTGGGGTCGCTCAACACCTTGAAGCAACTGTCCACCCGGTCGCGGAAGGCATCGGCCATAGCCACCAATTTTACATTTTGTTTGGATAGCATGGCCTGCATGGCAGCACCGGTGCCACGGCCACCGCAGCCAACAAGGGCTACTTTGATTGAATCATCTGCGGAAGCATGGTAAAAATCCGCCTTGGATGCAAACGGGATTGCCGCCAGCGAACTGGCAATGAGAGAAGTTTTCTTAACAAACTCTCTGCGTGATTGGAATTCATTTTTCATATTGAAAGATTTACGATTCAAAAATTCTAAATTCTGACTTCTATATTCTATTTTAAGTACAAGTTATAAAATTTCTCTATTTCTTCCTTCGAAGGTTGTATGAGCGGCCGCACCACACGAAAGCCTACAAACATTCCGTCTGTGAGCCACCATTTGCTCTTTGGTATTTGTGGGTCGCGCTTGTTCCAGTCGGCATGAGAGGGAAGCCGGTTGGCACAGCGCAGTTCATTGCTGTCGTCCAGATAAGAGCCACCCTTCACAGTTTTGGGATGTTTTGCACCGGGCACCGTGATCGGATTTTTTGTATTGATAGAATTATAATAGGCCACATCATATTGGTCGATGGTCCACTCGCTCAGGTTGCCCAACATATCGTAGAGGCCCCACGTGTTGGGCTTCAGTTGGCCCACGTGGTGAAACTTGCTGCCACTGTTCTCTTTAAAGAAACCATATTCCTTTAAGCTCTGTGCATCGTTGCCAAAGGGATAGGCGGTTTCCGTTCCGGCACGGCAGGCATATTCCCACTCGGCCTCGGTGGGCAACCGAAAAAATATTCCGGTTTTGGAATAAAGCCATTTGCAATACATCATAGCTGCGGTGTGGCTCATGCTGTTGGCGGGATGTTTTCCATCGCGGCCCATGCCCCAGGTAAGGTCGATGTATTGAGGCGTGGCACGTGTTACACCATCAATGGTTTTGGCTTGTGGGAGCGTGGCATCTTTAAAATATAAATCCCATTCGGCAAATGAAACTTCTTTTGCGCCCATCCAAAATGGGGTGAGTTCAATTTCTTTCTGTGGTCCTTCATCTGCGCCACGGCCCCGTTCGGAAATAGGACTTCCAATTTTAAATTTGCCAGCCGGTATGGCCGCCATCTTAAATGTAATAGAAGTACCAGGAATGGCTAGGTCGTAGGTTTTAAATTCCTGACCGTTCACTTGCGCGATTGCGCCCGATAAAATAAGAATGTTGAATAAAACCCTGCTCATAAACATTCCGCTTACAGTGTCCTCCTTTATTCACTAAAAACAAAGTCCCTGGTCTGCACATAGTTTGGATAAATCTTCAGATGCTTCTTCTTCACCTCCTCAAAAAGCAATTTCTTAAGGCCGAGTAAATTATCCTTACGGGATGCCGAGATAAAAACTATTTTATCAAACCCCAGTTGGCGATAGTTTCCCGCAAGTTCTTCCACTTTCACAGAGTCTTCGGTTGCTTCCAACAGATCAATTTTGTTCAGCACCAGCACTGTTGTGATGTCGCCCGCACCAATTTCGGCCAGCGTATTTTTTACAACTTCAATGTGGTTGAGGTGAAACGGATGGGCTACGTCCACCACATGGAGCAATAGGTCGGCTTCCCGCACCTCGTCCAATGTTGATTTAAATGACTCGATCAAATGGTGGGGCAATTTGCGGATGAACCCAACCGTATCGGACAACAGAAAAGGCAAATCAGCGATCACCACTTTTCGCACGGTGGCATCTACGGTGGCAAACAGTTTGTTCTCTGCTTTCACATCAGACTTTGACAATACGTTCATGAGCGTTGATTTGCCCACGTTGGTATAACCGACCAATGCCACACGCACCACGTTGCCGCGCGACTTTCGCTGAGTCTTCCTTTGCTTGTCTATCTTCTCCAGCTCGTCTTCTAATAAAGAAATCCGAAAACGGATATTTCTGCGGTCGGTTTCAATCTCGCGCTCGCCTGAGCCGCCCCGTGTGCCGGTTCCACCGCGCTGGCGTTCCAAGTGAGTCCACATACGGGTGAGCCGGGGAAGCAGATATTGGTTCATGGCCAGTTCCACCTGGGTGCGTGCCTGGGCTGACTGGGCCCGCATCAAAAAAATATCGAGTATAAGCAAGCTCCGGTCATACACCCTCACTTTTACATCCTCATCCGTGTTGAATTCTTTTTCCAGGTTTCGCAGTTGAGAAGGGCTCAGGTCGTCATCAAAAATAATGTTGTCAACATGTTGGGCAACTGCCACGGCTTTTATCTCCTCCAACTTCCCTTTGCCCACAAAGGTGCGCACATCTGGGTGGGGCAGCTTTTGTATAAACCTTTGCACGGTTTCTATGCCTGCTGTTTCGGCAAGAAACGCCAGTTCATCCAAATGCTCGTCTGTAAGTTCAGGCCGGTCTTTTTCACCTAACGCCACTAGTATTGCTCTCTTCGTTCCCATTTAATTACATCAATGGCCAAACTTAATTCATTAATGGATAAAATTTGAGGTTACTTTTCAATATCAGAGAGATAGATAAGATACTAATTCAAAATTTTAACGAATTTTGAAAGTCTTTTGTCCTAAACTTTAATCTAAACCCCTTCCATTGGCCTTCGTTGGCCTGGATTCTTTGCGCATGAAACTGGCTATTGTCTTAAACACATCCTGGAACATCTATAATTTCCGGATGAACTTTGTAAAAGCCCTGATTGAGAAAGGGTACGAAGTACACACCATTGCACCCCACGATTCATACACCCATTTTTTAGAAGAGGCGGGTTGCATCCATCACGATGTTACCATGGATAGCCGCGGGGTGAACCCCATTAAGGATACAGCCTTATTTTTTGAGCTCTTGAGTATTTACCGGAAGTTGAAACCGGATGTTATCCTGCATTACACCATTAAACCAAATATATACGGAACGCTGGCCGCCACTATATTGAAGATACCAACCATAAATAATGTGTGTGGCCTGGGCACTGTCTTCTTAAAGAAAAATTTAGTTTCGGTAATCGCGAAAGCCCTATATAAAATTTCCTTCCGGTTCCCCAAAAAGGTATTTTTTCAAAATTCTGACGACCTGGATTTGTTCTTGGATAAAAAACTTATAGCAAAAGGATCTGCCGATCTTATTCAAGGCTCTGGCATCGACTTAGGCCGCTTCGGGCCAATGGATTTTACCCGTAACAAGGAATTTACTTTTTTACTGATCTCGCGCCTGATCACCGACAAGGGAATATTGGAATATGTAAAAGCGATTGAAACCCTGAAGCAAAAGGGATTTAAGGCCAAGTTTCAATTGCTGGGGGCCAAAGACCCGGAGCATCAAAGAGGAATTCCACTTTCCGTTATCAATCAATGGATATCGTCAGGCACGGTTGAATACCTGGGCACTACCGATGATGTGCGGGCTTTTATAGAGAAAGCAGACTGCATCGTGCTTCCCTCCTACCGCGAAGGGGCACCAAGGACTTTATTGGAGGCGGCCAGTTCGTGCAAACCCATAATAGCCACCGATGTGCCCGGCTGCCATCATGTGGTTGAAGACAATCACAATGGGCTTCTGTGCCAAATGAAAAGTGCGGACGACCTTGCGGAAAAAATGGAACGGATGTCGGGCTTCGATGATTCCATCCTCAAAAGATTTGGAGAAAACGGCCGCAAAAAAATTGAAATCCAATTTGATGAAAAGCTGGTGATCAACAAGTATTTATCCGAGCTTGAAACACTTCGCAAGGTTGTGTAGTTGATGCTTCCGCACAACTGATTTACACTTGCATTTATTAAAAATCTGTACCTTCACACGATAAAACACATAGGTAAGTGCGCATTACTTTTTGTCTCTTTGTCCTTTTCCTGACTTCGTGTGCTTCCTATAGGCAGAACATCATGCTCCAATCCAACGAAGTTGTGGCTGCTGAAAAGATCAACAAGGAAGCCTTGGAGGCACAAAAAAGTTTTACCATCTCGAAAAGTGATAAGCTTGGCATACATGTATTTTCAAACAAGGGCGAAAGGCTTATAGACCCTAACCCCGAACTGAGCCAAACCAATCTTGGCGATCAACAAACGCAAGCGAACGAACCGTCTTATCAGGTAGGTTTTGATGGCCTGGTGAAATTGCCTTTGATAGGTGAAATCATGCTGGAAGGGCTGACCCAAAAACAAGCCGAGGAAGTGCTTCAAAAAGAATACTCCCAATTTTTTAAAGACCCTTTCGTACAGCTTTCGTTTGTCAACAAACGGGTTATTGTGTTGGGGGCATTAGGTGGCCACGTTATTCCCCTTACAAACGAGAACACCAGCCTGGCAGAAGTATTGGCGTTGGCAAAAGGCATAGACAATGAATCGAAGGCGCATAACATGAGACTGATCAGGGGCAGCAAAGCGTATGAAGTTGACTTCAGCACCATTGAAGGATTTAGAAACGGAAACATGCTGATGGAACCGGGCGACATTGTATATGTAGAGCCTGTGCGGAGGGCATTTAGCGAAGGGGTGCGCGATAATTCGGGAATCTTAAGTATTGTGGTTGCCCTCGCAACCCTAGTCGCACTGCTCTACAACATAAACTCCAATCCATAACCTGAAATAAAAATTGGAAAAACAACCAGACGCGAAATACTTCAAAGCTACAGCCGAAGGTATTGACAGTGGCAAATTGCTGGCTGTGTTCCGAAAGCACTTTGTGTGGGTAATCCTTATTTTCATTTTATCGAACCTGGCCGCCTATCTCACCATCCGTTACACAAGAGACCTCTTTGAATCTGAATCGGAACTGAAATTGGACATTAAAAGGGATGCCACAGAACTGGGTATCAAAACCATGATCGATGATCAAAACCTCAACATCATTTCGGGCGAAATAGAACAAATCAAATCCCGGTTGTTTTTTAACAAGGTGATTGACTCCATGCGGTTGGAAGTCAGCTATTACAGCATGGGCAAGGTATTGACGGATGAAATGTATAAGCGACCACCTTATGTGGTGAAGAGAATTAAAATCAACCCCGCCCATTACGACTTGCCCATTTATTTTGAATCGAAGAGCCCCGATAGCTTTGCACTTCGGGCAGGCGAAAATGAGGCGGCAGTTGAGGGTACTTTCGGAAAACCGATTGTGATCAATGGTTCTGAGTTTGTTCTTACCAAGACCAATTTTTATGAAGCCAATGATGGCAACGATTATTACTTCATTTTAAACAGCCGGCCGAGCTTGGTGGAATATCTGTCTAAAAACATACGCGTTGATCCACTCAACTTCAATGCCAATACAATCCGTATTTCGTTTCAAGACCACAATGCTTTGAAGGCACATGAAATCGTAAACAAAATCGATTCGCTTTACATTTTATATAGCTATCAGCAAAAGAACCTGGCCAACAAACAAAAAATTGATTGGCTAAACAACGAACTCGTTCAAATTGAAGGACGGATAGAAAATTTTGAAGACTACTTCGAAGACTTCACCCTAAAGAACAAAAGCAGCGACCTGACGGTGGACCTGAAAAAAATAATCAACACCATCGACAAACTTGACTCACAGCGATACAACCTGAACAAGAAAACACTTGAATTGGATATCCTGATAGACGAACTCCAAACCAAAAAGCCCACCGGAGCATTGTACATGAAAAACCTGCCAGAGCAGCTGAATAAAAAACTGGAGGATTTTCAACGGTTAACACACGATCGCGACAAACTTACGCTGTCTTATAATGAAAACACCTTTGCCCTCAAGCAAAAAGAACAGGAACTAAATACATTAAAAGATAATTTGTTTGTTCAACTCGCCAATCTTAAAAAAGAGTGGATGACTTCATTAACCGAACTGGGCAAAAGAAAAGAGAGCCTGGAAAATGAGTTCAGGCAAATGCCCGATAAAAACACACAGTATTCCAAAAACCAGCGCCACTACAAACTCTATGAAGAATTCTATCTGGCCATGATGCAATCGAAGGCCGAATTTGAAATTGCCAAGGCAGGAAGCACCCCGGATTTTAAAATATTGTCCAGTGCCACACTTCCTGTAAACCCAATTTCGCCACAAAGAAAACTTATTTTAGGTATCGGTTTTGTTGCCGGCATTGTGTTGAGCATTTTCTTTATCGGGTTCTTGTATCTGATAAACAATAAAATAATCAGCATCAAAGAATTGGAGAATGGAACCAATGTGCCCATTCTGGCGGCCATACCTATGTCGCACCACACCACAGAGACCATTTTTCATGTTATCGACAATCCAAAATCGGTAGTGAGCGAAGCCATCCGCACGTTGCGCACCAACCTGGAGTTTTTCTCTTCGGGCAACGAGAGCAAAGTCATTTCCATCTCCTCTACTATTTCAGGCGAAGGAAAATCTTTTCTGGCAGTAAACTTGGGAGGTGTGTTTGCCCTCTCCAGAAAAAAAGTGGTGTTGGTTGATCTGGACATGCGCAAACCAAAAAACGATAAGTATCCGGCAGGAAGTGACGCCAACAAAGGGATGAGCACCATCTTGATAAGAAAAAATACCTGGAAAGAATGCCTGATCCACACGTCCTTGGAAAATTTTGACTTTCTTCCCTCTGGTCCTCATCCACCCAATCCATCCGAACTTTTATCCAACGGGGAATTT
>JAYVAI010000550.1:0-2519 GCA_043751075.1 Cyclobacteriaceae bacterium
AACAATGTTTACAGGGGCATCACCGAAGCTATTTGTAAATTCATAAAGGGACTCAACGATTTGATTTCTTCTCCCAGCATCGGGATAAAAATCATTGATTTTTGCATAGTCTGCTTTATCAGACAAGCTCATCATCTTCTCAAATTTTTGACTAACAATCTTTCGCTGACGGTCAATATTTGCAATTGAAGTCTGAACTCTAGGGGTAAAAACGAATTGTGGAACAGCACTTCCTTGTTTAAAACCGGACAACTCAATTTTAAAGTCATCTAAATAAAGGGGATCTTTCGAATCTAAATCACTTTTTGCTATGGTTATTAACAGATTCTGAAGGCTTTCGGCAATTCTAACCAAAGCCTCTATTGGAAGAGTGTTGAATTTCCCCAGCTCTCCTTCTATTTGGATGCTAATACCTTTGTTTAAATCAAATTTCATCAGTCTCCTTTAAACTTCAATATTATTACTTTAAATTATAATAGACTTGATTCCTTAACAAATTCCTTTTTCATAAACGAGTTTCTTTTCCCTATCAATGTTGGGCTTAATATATTTTGAAACACCACCCTCTTCTAAAAGATCTACCTTCTTATGAAACATTTCCTCAAGGTCAAGCTGCATCGAAATAAACTTCACCAACCCCATTCTTACATTTTCGTCAATCTCGATCAAGATATCAATGTCGCTGTCGGGCATTTCTTCGTTGCGGGCGAATGAACCAAACACGAATGCCTTCTTCACTGGTTTTGCTGAGAAGTATTGCTTCAATTTTTCTATGTCGGGCGCTGAAAGCATGTAGCAAAGATCGCTATAAAGACTATCCCATCAAATCTCCAATCACCTCCGTCAGTTTTCCAAACGACTTCACGGCAATTTTTGTCTTGCTCAAATCAATTGACTTCTGGCTGAACTTCGAAATATAAATTTCTTTGAAGCCCAATTTCTCGGCTTCCGAAATGCGCTGATCAATTCTATTCACAGCGCGAAGTTCTCCACCCAATCCAATCTCAGCGGCAAAACAAATTTTATCGCTCACCGGAATCTCTTGCATGGAAGAAATGATGGAGATGCACAAGGCCAAATCAATGGCAGGATCTTCTACATAAATTCCTCCCGCCATGTTTACAAACACATCTTGTGTGCCCATGCGAAAGCCACAGCGCTTTTCCAGCACGGCCAGCAACATATTTAAGCGCTTTTGATCGAAGCCCGTGGGTGTGCGCTGTGCGGTTCCATACGAAGCCGGGCTCACCAGCGATTGTATTTCGATCAGCAACGGACGGTTGCCTTCAACGGTGGCACCAATGGTAACACCACTCAAGAGGCCGTCCTTTTGTGAGATCAAAATTTCGGAGGGATTGGAAACTTCGCGAAGGCCCGTGCCAAGCATTTCATAAATGCCGATTTCGGAAGTGGAACCAAACCGGTTTTTGGTGGTGCGCAAAATGCGATACGCCAAATGGCGGTCGCCTTCAAACTGCAGCACGGTGTCCACCATGTGTTCCAATACTTTTGGACCGGCCAGCATTCCATCTTTGGTGATGTGGCCAACCAGAAAAACCGGTGTGCTGGTTTCTTTGGCAAACTTCATAAGCTCGCCTGCGCACTGCCGCACCTGGCCTATACTGCCGGCAACAGACTCCAGCATGTGCGAATGAAGGGTTTGAATGGAATCAATGATGATGAGATCAGGCTTTAGTGATTCAATGGCCTGAAAAATATTTTTGGTACTCGTTTCAGCCAGCATATAAAAATTTTCGTGGTTGGCTTGGCCATTGGCCAGGGCACCTTCTTGCTTTGCCGAAATCCGTTCCGATCTCATCTTGATCTGTTGCTCGCTTTCCTCGCCCGACACATAAAGCACTTTGGCTTTTTGCAGGGCCAATCCAATTTGCAACATCAACGTTGATTTGCCAATGCCTGGCTCGCCACCGATCAACACCAACGAACCGGGCACAATGCCACCGCCCAACACCCGGTTGAGCTCCTGATCGGGCGTGGCCACCCGCATTTCTCCTGACGATTCAATTTCTTGCAGTGTCTTGGGCTTGCTTGCTTTGCTTTTACCGGAGTCTTGCCGCCACTCGTTTTTGTCTCCTTCATTTTTGGATACCACTTCTTCCACAAACGAATTCCAGGAATTGCACGATGGGCATTTGCCCACCCACTTGGGCGACTCGTAGCCACAGCTTTGGCAGAAGAATAAGGTTTTTGTTTTGGCCACAGCCTCAAAGGAAAGTAAACTTTTACAAAGTTAGTTCTGTTTGCCTTTTCCCTTGTTAAATATTATTTATACTTTGTTTCAACTTAACCACGTTGCCCATGAGACACATGCTAAAACTCCTCTTGCTCCTTGCAATTCCTGTTATCGGCAACGCGCAAAAACCTCCCGTCAAGTTTGGCGACATTTCCATTGAAGATTTAAAAATGACCCACTATGCAAAAGACTCATCTGCGGAAGCGGTCATTTTGGTGGATTATGGACAATCGGAATTGGTATATGATCAATCGGAAGGATTTCA
>JAYVAI010000551.1:0-2515 GCA_043751075.1 Cyclobacteriaceae bacterium
CGGTGAGGCAGATGTCGCTCATGTCGGCAATGAAGGTGAGAAAATCCTGGCCTCGATAAAATGTGAGTTTATTCAGTGCAGGTATCATCCCCTGGCTCACCATGCTGGGCAAACCCAGCACAAAAATCAGGAGTGCCAACAGCCACACCACATTTTTCCGTTTCAATTTTTTCTGGTCCACCAGATAAGCCACGGGCACTTCCAGCAACGAAATGGTTGACGTGAGTGCGGCAAAACAAACCAGCAGGAAAAATGAACCACCAATGATGCGGCCCAAGAGCGGGCCCATCTCAGAGAAAATCTGAGGCAACACCACAAAGATCAGGGGCGGCCCGGACGTGCCGATTTCTTTCGGGTCAATATTAAGCTTGAAGGCGAGGAAATGAACTAATGGAAATACCATCAACCCGGCAAGGAATGCCACCGAGGTATCGGCCGCGGTAATCACCACAGCCGAAGAAGTTATGTTTTCTTTTTTGCTGAGGTACGATCCATAGGTTATCAAAGCCCCCATTCCCAACGAAAGGGAGAAGAACGCTTGCTTCAAACCGTCAACCACGGTTTTCACATTCAGTTCACTGAAATCGGGAACCAAATAAAACTTTACACCGGAGAAAGCATTGGGAAGTGTGAGCGAGTAAATGATAATCCCGATAAGGATTATATACAAGGACGGCATCATGATTTTGTTGGCCGCCTCAATACCTTTTTGGATTCCCTGCGCTACAATGATGGCCGTTAGTGCCATGAAGATCAACGAGAAAATAAAATTTGAATTGGAAATGCCAGCCAGCGAACTCACATCGAGGATATCGTTTACATAACTCCCAAAAAAGCCACCGAAATCCTGGTTGTTGAGCAAGTCGCCAAACGATATGTGAAGGAAATAACCAAACGCCCAGCCGGCCACCACATTATAAAAGGAGAGGATGAAGATACCGGCCATGATTCCAAACAAACCGAGATAGCCCCATTTGCGCCCACCGAATTTATGATACGAACCGTATGCATCGCTATTGGCCGAGCGGCCTATGGCAATTTCGCCCACCATAACGGGGTAGCACAACAATAAGATGCACAACAAATAAACCAACAGGAATATGGCCCCACCATTGGCACCCACCAGATAAGGAAACCTCCAAATGTTGCCGAGGCCTACAGCCGATCCTGATGCGGCAAGTATGAAACCAATACGGCCTGAAAAATTGCCTCTGTTTGCCATGCGTAAAAATTTGATGTGCAAAATAGACCTTAAACTAAACTTATCAAAAAGGCGTTATACGTGGGTGAAAATCCGATGTTAAACTTTTCGGGTCTCAATGTTATAATACCTGAAAAAAATAGGAGAAATTTACGCCACAAACACACGGAACCTTTTCGCACTTCAACATGGAAGAAATCAAGAAGCACACCACCCAGGAAAAAGCATTACGGATAAATCTGAGCAAGGCCATTTATGGATCCTTTGCCGAGATTGGCGCAGGCCAGGAGGTGGCGGCAAATTTTTTTAAAGTAGGCGGGGCATCGGGCACCATTGCCAAAACCATGTCGGCCTACGACATGAAATTCAGCGATGCCATTTATGGCGTGTGCGATCGGTATGTGTGCGAAGACCGGCTTATCCAAATGCTGGATCACGAATACGTGCTGTTGCCCGAGCGCCTTCCACACCGGATAAAAGACACACGCTTTTTCGCTTTCGCGGATACTGTGGATGTGTTGAATTTTGAACGCACCAACAATGGGCATGGGTGGATAGGTTTCCGGTTTCAATTGACTCCGGAAGGGCCCGTTAATGAGTGTGTGGTACACGTAAAGATGCATGACAACGATCCTCTGCAACAGCAGGCGTCACTCGGTATTTTAGGTGTGAACATGATTTATGGGTGTATGATAATCAAAGACCCGGAACAGATAATCACCTCGCTGTTGGATGGCCTCACATCCAAGCGGATGGAAGTGGACATGTTCCGGCTTAGCGGCCCTGATTTTAAAAATATTGATAACCGGTTGATGGCCTTGAAGCTGGTGAAAAACGGCCTTACCAAAGCAGCTATGTTTGGTCCTGATGGAACCGTGATGCAGCCATCGGAGGCTTTGTATAAAAAGAATGTGCTGGTGCTGCGCGGGCGGTTCAGACCGGTAACGCACGTGAACGTGGACATGTTGCTTGCGTCCCGCAGGCATTTCAAAAACGAGCCGGACGTGGAGCGTTCGCGCATGGTATTGCTCAGCGAATTGACACTGAACGATTTGAGTTCGGACGGCCAAATTGATGAAAAAGATTTCTTGCACCGGGCCGATATAATTTGCTCGCTCGGGCAAACCGTGTTGATCTCCAATTACTTTGAATACTATCGGTTGGTTGAGTACTTATCCAAAATCACCAAAGGAAAAAAAATAGGTTTGGTGCTGGGGATTTATGCCCTTAAAAAAATATTTGAGGAAAAGACGTACGAAAACATCGGGGGTGGTATTTTAGAGAGCTTTGCCTCATTGTTTGGCACCAATGTGA
>JAYVAI010000552.1:0-6524 GCA_043751075.1 Cyclobacteriaceae bacterium
TGCGGTTTACCGTTGCCATAGTTTTAGAGATTTAACCCACCCCTCCCCGATCAAATAAATTTCCTATCCGGTTTTACTTTCCTTTAATCCTAAATCCAATTGGCCTGGGTTTTGACTTAGGACTTAGCAGATAATGCAATGCCTCATTAATATCTTTGAACTTGCGGTTCATTTCACGCTCCAATAGTTCTATCTGTTCTTTGAGGCCTTTATAGTCGGCTAAATGTTGGCGCACCAAAACAAACGCCCTCATAACGGAAATATTTACGGCTATGGCTTTTTTGCTTTTAAGAACCGATGAAAGCATGGCCACGCCCTGCTCGGTAAATGCAAAAGGGGCATAGCGCAAACCTCCCCAACTTGAGGTCACAGTTTGTGATCTCAAGCTCTCCATCTCTTTAGGGTTTAGTTCAAACATGAAATCGGGCGGGAAGCGATCTAAATTTCTTTTTACGGCTTGTTTGAGTGTTCGGGTTTCTACTTCGTAAAGCTCGGCAAGGTCTGCATCCAGCATTACCCGCATTCCTCGCATCACATGAATTTTGTTTTGGATAAGTTGTAATTCCATATTCGTTTCTCTTATGCTATTTTATTTTTCAATCCGCTAAAGACTTTCTGCAATCCGGTTTTATTTTCTTCATGGTCAAATCTGCCTAAGTAGGTTTGTGTGGTGGTTACCCGGCTGTGGCCTAACATTTTGCTAATCATGGCAAGGGATAAATGAGATTTTGAAATGGAAGCGAACGTGTGCCGCGCAGCATAGGTGCTTACTTCGGGCAATTCATTAAGCGTACAATACCGCTTTAGCCATTTGTTGGTAACCTTCACCCATTGGCGTATGGTGTCATCAATCTGCTTTGGTGTGTACTTCTTATTTGCCTCGAATACTTCAAACACATAATTGCTTTTTTTCTTATTGGGGTTGCCTTGCTCAATGAGTATCTCCGTTAATTCATCAGTCAAAGGAATTTGCACCTTCCGGCCATCTTGTTTGGTTCGAATGGTTTTTTGTCGCTCGAACTCTATGTAATCCTTTCCTACGTTCTCATATTTTAGCAAAGCAAGGTCTTTAAAGTTCGCACCCTGCCCAAAGAATGAAAATAGAAACAACTGCTTCGCCCGGTACATTGGGTTTTCGGGTATGGCTTCTCCGCTTACCTTGCCATCAATGAAAGCCCTCATTTCCTCTTTGCTTAGGGTAATTCCTTTTTGGCCTCCGCCTGTGGGTATTTTGTACTTCTTGTCTGAATCTTTCCGGCTGAATGGATAAACGGCTTCCAAATATTCATCATTGGCGGCCATCTCATTATAGACGGAACGGACACACCTCATGTAAATACATACGCTTGTATCATTCAATACTTTTCTTTTCGGCCGGGGTGTCCTTAACCATTCATCGAACGCCTCTAATTTTTTTGGGGTTAGGTCTGCCGGGTCAAAATCTCTACCATTCTGGAAGGAGTGAAATGCAGCGTAAGCAGATGAATACGCGCGCACCGTGCCGGCCTGACCTTTCCGGGCTAACTTATCAATATGGCTTTTGAAGTAGGCTAAAAAATTTCGGTTTGCCTCCGCTCCCAAATATTTGCGCTCAAACTCACCTATCGTAAATGGCTTCTTTCCTTTTAGTGTGGCCTCCTCTATGGCTTCATTGGCTCTTTTTATTTCACCGTCCATTACTTCACGCAAAGCCCGGTTGTCATTTCTTAACCTTGATTTGTTGGTGGAGGTAAGAAAATCAAATTCCGTTTGGGTAAGGAATACTTTTTTTCGGTCTGCAGTTAGAACCGGGTAGTACTTTCGTTTTTGCTGATGACTTAACCTAAGTTTTACGGGGTGCTTGCCTTCATCATTTTGACTCCACGGCCATATTATACAGTCGGGTACTACTTCTCCTTCGTTTCTTTTTGCCATGCTTAAATCGCCTCTATTGAGGCCGTTTTATTTTGACGGAACTTTGACGGAAGCAGCTACTTTGACGGAACTTTGACGGGAACTTTGACGAGAGCAGAAAAAGCAAGTTCAAAAAAAGTATTCGTTTTTAGCCTAATTTCCAATATTATGTAAAGGTAGGCAAAGAAAGATAAAGAGAGAATAGTATCGGATTATTTCTTACAAGCAGAGGGTCGGGGGTTCGAACCCCTCAGCTCCCACAAAAAACAATCTGCTTATTCAAGGGAGCGGGAAGTGAAGGGATGGAAAAGCAGGGCACGCATCCAGAAGCTTATCGCTGGCCCAGTGCATCCCGGCTGACAGGCCCGGGAGGGTCGGGGGTTCGAACCCCTCAGCTCCCACAGAGAAGCCACAACACATAGTGGCTTTCCTCTTTTTAGCTAAAACCAATTTTGGAATTGGTTATCAATCGCTTACCTTTAATTGACTTTTAAAACCAATCCAAATCGGAAAACAATTATTAAAGCATGGTTGAAACAATCCACCAATCTGCCATTGAAGCTTGGTTTGACGATTTTATAGAAACGCTTCGCACACATCAGGTTCAATTGGAAACTGACACTGCTAATTCAGAACAAAAGAAGTTTTATGAAACAATTTTTGCTGGAAATGCGGATGAAGTCACACACTTAGGTAAACTCGCGGCACAGCAGCATTTTGTTTCAAGAATTATTGTCGATTACGCAAAGCTTATTGCCACAACAAAACCACAAAAATTAGCTTTTGATTACAACGACTCTGAAGTGTTGGTTTGGGCGGAGGTGAAAGACGGTAATCTTGAATTAGAAAAGAAGTTATTGAAGGCTGAGGCAATAATTAACTCTAAGTATCACAAATTTGGATTCGATATGGAAACAACCATCGTTGAATCGGGCGATCAACTGCCCGTTCCCAATCACTATACCCTATACAAATAATACTAAAAGCCTTTGCCCAGATTTGACGAACACATAACGCAGGCCAGGCGCAACCTCAGTTTTTTATCATCTATAAACATTAAGGTTTCTGATTGTTACGATTGGCAAGTGACTGTTTGTTTTTACACGGCTTTACATCTTGTAAATGCCCACCTTTCGAAATACACCCTTCAATACAGAAAGCATAAGGATGTAAACTATGCGCTGAACTTTGCAAATTCCTTGTCGCCAGCGCGTTTGCCTGAAGACGAGTATCTGGCCTATACTGCCTTACAGTCTCTTTCGCGAAGGAGTCGTTATCTGGTGAATGAAAAAGATAATAACCTAACCTCATCACAGGCATTTCTTACCTACGACAAGCACTTTGCCCGATCACTTCGCCACTTAAACCTTTTATTGCAACATTTTGAAAGCCGATATGCTATCGGGTTAAACACTATTGAAATAACGTGTGCTGAAATAAAAGAGGGTGAATTGAAATTCTTCAGAAGGGCTTAATCTCATCCCTCAAATCGCACGCAATCTTCTGTTATAAATTTCTCTTTGCCATTGATATGCTGCGGCCAGCCTGGTGGCTGCACGGGTTTGTCCATTTCTTCGTTGGCAGCAACAGCAAGATTAAGATCAAGCAACTGGCTTAGCACATCTTTCTGATCATCAAACCCATAGGCTTCCATCACGGCTTTGTCCAAAGCAGCATGCAAATCTTTGATGGGGTTTTTGCCCGGCTGCTCCAGCAGGCGATAGAGAGCGCGCAAAGTCATGTTGTGCTCTTTCAATGTTTTAGTGCGCTGGTGGTGCAGTTGCATTGCGGCTGTGGCCACTTTCTCTACTTGCTTTTGTGTTGGGGCTTGCGGCCAAGGGAAGGTGTCCCAGATAGTATCGGTTGTATATCTAAATTGGTTTCCTAAAGTTGAACACTTTTCCATATACCAATTCCCATGATAGACAGAATGAATTATTCCAAATGAATAGTAATCGCCAAATCCAAACACATTAACAAGAGAGCTTGGATTGATATCAGAAGAGATAAAATCAAAGATTAACCGCTTGCTTACATGAGCACAGGCAACATAGCGTTTCATTCCATGAAGCTCCTCAAGCATATTTTCCCTACCATAACTCAGCTTCCACCAGTTGTTCAAAAAATTTATATGATGCTTGTTTACTTTGGCTTTGGCATTTGCCTTCAAGGCTTTTTTGTTTTTCTGCTTTCTGTGCTTCCCCTTTTTCATTTCTATGGGGCAGCACCATCATTTCAATCCTCTGAAACAATTCTTTGTAGGTGGCCGCCTTCATCACATCCATCAATGTAAAATCAATAACAAAGCGGGAAGGCTGTGAACCAGGTTCAGCAACCAGTTCATCGCCAATCAAAAACGGTTTCAGCACTTCCGCATACTTCGGGTGTTTCTTCAACACTTTCAAGGCTTCGTTCTTTTCCAACAGAAACCCTTCGTGGCCGTGGGTCTGTCCTTGAAAAACCCTTTTGGGTTTTCTATTGCACGCTAAAACTTTGGCGGCTGTCACATCAGTTTGCAAACTAAGGCTGGAGTTGATCACGGCCTGCTTCGCACTCTTCAACTCCTTACCATCGTAATAGTAAAGCATTTTGTCGCCTTCATATTTTCCTTTTTTCCAGTTGGCAATGGATACAAACACGGCAGCCTCACCGCTCCAATCCTGCGAAGAAACGGCATTGAAAATTTCCCCGCCATGATGAACGATGTAATCCAAACTTCCTTCGCGGCTGTAGTTTTGGCGGATGGTGTTGGTGCCTACCAATCCTGCAAAAGCATTGGGCTTTAACTGTTGATGGGCTTTATAAAACCAATACACACAAAAGTCGGCACGGCCTGGCACTTCGGGGTAAGCCTTGCGGAGTTTGTTCATATATTCCACACCAAACTCCTGCTGCATTTTATTCTTGCTCTGAAAGGGAGGATTGCCAATTATCGCATCGGCTTCGGGCCATTGGCGCTGAGTGCCATCATCGTTAATCAAAGCATCGGCACAAACAATATTGTCGTCAAGGTTATCGAGCGGCAACGGGCTAAACTTGTTGTCGTAGGTGTGGTCTTGTTCTAAAATGGAAAGTTCTTTGGCCACCATCAGCGTTACTTTGGCAATCTCCACAGCCGTAGGGTTCAAGTCTATGCCGTAGAATTGCTTTGTGTTTACAAAAGGATAGGTGGTTAGGAATTTGTGCAGCTTATTTCTATCAGCGGGTTTGGTGTTTTCAAAAATCAGTGTAAATATCTTGCGCTCCAGCAGTTTCATTTCGCGAAAGGCCACGAACAAAAAGTTGCCGCTACCGCAAGCGGGGTCCAGCACTTTGAACCGCGTCAATTCCGTGAGCAATTGAAAATAGTCTTCACTGGTTTCGGCTTGCTCTATGCGTTCCATCCACGGTTGCACAATCACGGGGTTTACAATTTTCTTAATGTCAATCTCGTGCGTGTAATGTGCACCCAATTGGTGGCGCAGGTCAATACCCAAGTTGCCTTCAAAGAAGCTCCCAAAGATGGCAGGGTTCACATGGCGCCAGTTCTTGTTGGCACTGCCTTCGAGCATATCAATTTCATAGCCCGTGAGTTCTATTGCTTTAATTTCTTTGAACAAGCCGCCATTGAAATAATCAACACCTTTGTAATAGCCGGCAGGAGTAACGCCCGGTTTATTCATTTCGTTGAACAGGCCGCCAATCAAATCGTAGGGGCTTGCTTTCATTTGAATACACTCTTCAATGATGCGCGTAAAAATCTTATCGGGCAGCAGACCCACATCTTCGGAAAACAAACTCACAATACACTGAAGGGAATAATGCAATGCATCAGTCTCATCTACCCTGCGCTTCACCATGCTTCGGTACATGGCGGCAACTTGTTGCGCAGCGAGTTCGGTTACGTCTTCTTTGTCCTTTCCAAAGACAGGTGTTACGGGCTTAGGAAGCATAAACCCGAATGCCTCTTTGCGGGCCGGTAGTTCGGTGATTGTTACAACATCAACCGGATCAAAAACTTTTACATTGAAATCATAAATCCAGAATTCATCAAAGTTACAGAGTATGATGTATTGGGGGCGGTCGCCTGCAAGTTTAAACCAATAATCAGTCGCCTGCTGAAGGTGAACAGCCAAGTTCTCATCCTTCTTTTTCATTTCTATGAGCACCCGCTTTTTCCACACCAAGTCTCCAAAGCTGGTGGTTTTCTTTTTTGTGTCGCGCACACGAAATTCACATTCGGCACCGGCACCTTTCAATCCTTCCTCATAGCCTAATGCCGTAAAAAAACGATCCAAAAAAATCTGCGCTTCTCCCTTTTCATCGCCTTTGATATAGCGTTGGCAATAGTTTACAAATTCCTGAAGTGTGTCCGTCTTAGCCATTCTATAATTTAAAACTTTAAATTAAACCATTTAATCCTACTTTGTCACGTTATGGACGTTATGAATCGAGCTACCATTAAGATACAAATGCTCCGGACGTTGAAAGCCCTGAAAGGGCAGTGATAATTAACGCAGGGTGAAGCCCTGCGTTTGCTAAATGCTAATCATCGCATAAGCCCTGAAAGGGTGTGATCTACTCTGATAGATTCCGCCCTTTCAGGGCTTGATACATCTCTACACTTTAAAACGCAGGGCTGCACCCTGCGT
>JAYVAI010000553.1:0-18129 GCA_043751075.1 Cyclobacteriaceae bacterium
CACTACTTAGTGGTTTCACAGATCAACATCAACACCATTAGCCCGGTGGAGGCGTTGCTGAAGTTGAACGAGGTATTGAATGTGTTGAAGAAATAGCACCATAACTACATGATTGTGTCCTTAGAAAAACCTTCAACTTTTCAATACCATAGATTTCTTGATGAGGCTGGTGATACCACATTCTACGGCAAGGGAAAAATTCCGATACTTGGTAAGGAAGGTGTCAGTTTAAGCTTTACCTTAGGCATGGCTCGCTTTCGTGAGCCTCTACCTGAGTTACGTGAGCGAATAGTTAGTCTCCAAAAGGAGATAGAGATAAGTCCTCTCTTTAAATCAATGGAAAGTGTAAAGAAACGTGTTCAAAAGGGAGGATTTTATTTTCATGCAAAAGATGACTCAAATGACCTTAAGAAAGTATTTTTTGATTTTATCCTAAGTACAGACTGTACTTTTCAAGCCGTAGTGGCCAGAAAATCAGTTGAGCGATGTAAAAAAATTCATAATGACAATGAAATCGAGTTTTACGCAGACCTGCTTTCACATTTACTGAAAGATAAACTCAATTACCCAAAATTGATTTTAAATGTTGCCGAACGACAAAATAGTACGAGCAACAAGAATTTAGAAAGAGCGATTCAAAAAGCATCAGATCGGCATAAGAAAAAGCATCCAGCAAAACAGATCATTCCAAACATCGGGTACAGTGTTCATAAATTTCAAGATGAACCATTGCTTTGCATTGCCGACTACTTATGCTGGGTAATACAAAGGGTTTTTGAGAGGGGCGAGATTAGATTTTATGAATACATGCTGCCCAAGATTAGCCTTGTCTTGGATCTTTATGATACAGATAGCTATTCGAGTTGGAAGAACTACTATGATTCCAAGAATCTACTAACCTATAAAAATAAAATAGGCCCTCTGTCGCCCTAAGAAGGATAACCTTCGCTGGCATGAAGCCAGAATTCAGACGCAGCCGACCCGATGCAAATAACGTAATTCAATTACATATTAACAATTTTTCCACAATAACATCAACACGATAAGCCCGGTGGAAGCGTTGCTGAAGTTGAATGAAATACTCACCACTCTTAAGAAGTAACAGAATTGTAAGTTACAATTATGTAACTTACATTTATGTAACTTTTAAGAATCCAGTATGGAAAACCCCTTTGTTTTTGGCAAAACGGTTGGCAAGGTCGATTTCTGCAACCGCAGCCGTGATATTGAATTCATGCACCATCAATTCAATACCAATGCAAACACAATTTTAATTTCACCAAGGCGGTGGGGCAAGTCATCGCTGGTGGAGGAAGCAGCAAGGCGCTATCCGCATGCCAAAGTTCAGTTTGCATTTATGGATTTGTTTAAGTGCAGAACGCCCGAGGAATTTCACGAAGCGTATGTGCAGACGTTGTTGAAGGCAACCAACTCCAAAATGGACGATGCCTTTCAATTTGCCAATAAATGGCTGAAGGGCCTTTTGCCCCATCTTTCCTTTCAACCGGACCCAACCACAGAATTCTCAATCAAATTTAAATCAAACCCCTCTGTGAATGAGGATGAGATAATAAACCTGTCGCAGTCTATTGCGGTAAAAAAAAATATCCGGTTAATTGTATGCATCGATGAATTTCAAAGTATAAATCATTTTCCCCATCCTATAGATTTTCAAAAAAAGTTGAGGAGTTATTGGCAGCGGCACGATAAAGTCCATTATTGCTTATATGGAAGCAAGCGTCATTTGATGAGCCAGTTGTTCGAATCGTCTGACTTACCTTTTTACAGATTTGGTGCCGTACATTATCTAAAAAAAATTGAATTGGCTGAATGGACTCCGTTTGTAGTTGCCAAGTTTAAAAAAACCGGTAAGGAAATTTCAAAAGATCAGATTGCGGCTATCTGCGGGGCGATGGAGTCACATTCATATTACACCCAGCATGCTTTTCAAATCCTTTGGTACATCTCATCGCATAAGGTAAAAAACAGCGATGTTGAAATAGCACTGACCCGGTTGGGAGAACAAAACGAACTTCAGTTTCAAAAAATCATCGAGGGACTCACCACCTATCAGCTGAACTTTTTGAAAGCAATCTGCAAAGGTGTTGATGAGCTTCACTCGAAAGAGACGATCAAGAGATTTACTTTGGGAACAACTGCCACCATTCAACGCTCCATACAAGCTCTTCTACAAAAAGATGTGATTGATGTAATGGGAAAGGAGATCACGGTGGTCGATCCGGCATTCAAATGGTGGTTTGTAAGGGGGTTTTCTATTTAGCATTGGCCGCAACCATTTATGAGAGCATTTTTTATCCAAATAATTCGCCTCATCGTATATAAGTTGTAAACTTTTACATCTATGAAAAAGATTGCGATACTATTGTTGCTGGCAGGCTCAATCAATGTATGGGCGCAGCAACCGGGAAACAATTCGCGCAGGGTGGGTGGAGGCTGCGAAGGTTGTGAGGCCGTGTTGGAGTATGGCTCCAAGAAATTGTTGTGGGTGGATACGTTACCCGATTTCAAAGAGCCGGGACCTGCATTGGAAATCAGCGGCACCATTTATAAACGAGATGGAAAAACACCGGCCAGCCATGTGATCCTCTATGTGTATCACACCGACCAAAAGGGAAATTATCCCGTAAGGGGAAATGAAACCGGTTGGGGAAAAAGGCACGGCTACATTCGGGGATGGATAAAAACCAATGCCGATGGAAAGTATAAGTTTTATACGCTGCGCCCCGCCTCCTATCCCAACTCTCGTGCCCCGCAGCATATTCATCCCATCATAAAGGAACCCAACACAAATGAATATTGGATTGATGAATATCTTTTTTCGGATGATCCCTTTCTGGATGATGAAGCAAAAAGTAGTCAGCGTAAAAGAGGGGGATCGGGTATTATCACGTTAACAAAGAAACCAGATGGAACCTGGGTGGGCAAGCGCGATATTGTTTTGGGTTTGAACATTCCGGATTATTGATTGAGGTCGCATAAGTATTTCACCACAGAGGCACGGTGTTCTTTGTGGACGGGTGCCTTTAACCACAGAGGGTACTAAGGTTTTTCTCCGTGTTCTTTGTGGTTCAATTTTCGTACTCAACATTCTAAATTCAAATTTGAATATCGAATGATGATTAACGAAGTTTGAATGATGAAGTTGGAAAATCATCACTTGCCATATTTGGCTAAGATTTAACTTATCAAATACTACATGAAAAAAATCCGTTGGGGCATTCTTGGCTGTGGCCGCATTGCCCGAAAGTTTGCTGCCGATCTCAGATTGGTTGACGATGCAGAGCTGATTGCCGTGGGCGCACGCGAGCTTTCAACAGCCGCAGCATTCGCCAGCGATTTTCCCTCGAAACATATTCATGGAAGCTATGAGGCGTTGGTGAGCGACCACGAAGTGGACGTGATCTATGTGGCAACACCACACGCGCTGCATCACCAACATGTGATGCTTTGCTTGAAACACAAGAAAGCGGTGCTGTGCGAAAAAGCATTTGCCATCAACTATCGCCAGGCCAAAGAGATGATTGAGTACGCTAAAGCCCAGAACACATTTATTATGGAAGCGTTCTGGACGCGACTTTTGCCGCATTATCTCAAAATGAAAGATATGATTGCAGATGGAAAAATAGGATCAATAAAGTACATCAACGCTGAGTTTGGCTTTAAGCCCACACCACCATTTCCACCGCGGTTATACGATCCTTCGCTGGGAGGTGGTGCGCTGCTGGACATTGGCGTGTATCCTATTTTTCTTGCGCTCGATCTGTTGGGCAAGCCCGATCAAATCGATGCGGTAATGACGCCTGCTTCCACCGGAGTGGACGAACAATGTGCGATCCGGTTTACGTATAAGAGTGGTGCAATAGCTCACTTGTTTGGTTCCCTCTCATCCAACCTTGCCACCGGTGCCGACATAGCCGGAGACCAGGGCCGCATACGAATGACACACCGCTTTCACGGACCCACTACCTTGCTTGAATATTATCCTGGCATTGTTGATACGCGCGAAACAGTTGCGTTTGAAAAAGCATCGGGCAACGGCTATGAATATGAAGCCAGGCATGTGAATGAATGTTTGAAAAAAAATCTTATCGAAAGCCCGGTGATCACTCACCATCACACGCTGCTTTTGATGCAAACATTGGATACGATCCGCGCTAAAGCGGGCATCAAATATCCGGCTGAATAGAAAAAATATTTTCTCGTTGAAGCGTTAGGGCAAATCAGCATTGCTGCCATGCAGTGGTTTTTTTTTAACGTTCGTTCGCAAATCGAAATCAGATAATGCATTCCTCTGTGGAATTATTCCAATCAATTCACGTTATCTTTGTAATGCGAGAGACAACAACTCACAAGGCGATCAGATCACTCGAATTTAAAATCAAACATCATGGCACACGAAGCGGCAATACCCGAGGCACGAAGAAAACCAATAGTGAAACAAGAGATTGCGTTTGCTATTATCCATTTGCTTCCGTTAGGCGCACTGTGGACGGGGGCTACTTTTTTCGATTGGATGGTGTGCATCTTTTTATATTTCTTCCGTATGTTTTGGGTAACGGGTGGCTACCATCGCTACTTCGCGCACAAGTCGTATAAAACTTCGCGATGGTTCCAATTTGTGATTGCATTCATGGCTCAAACCACGGCACAGAAAGGAGCGCTTTGGTGGGCAGCGCATCACCGTCACCATCATCGCCACAGCGACACACCAGCCGATCCTCACTCGATGAAAATCTATGGCTTCTGGTATTCGCACATCGGTTGGATTGTTGGCCCCGATTTTAAAGAAACGGATTATAAAGTGATTGGCGATTATGCAAAATATCCGGAACTGGTGTGGTTGAACAAACATTATCTTGTGGCACCTACCATTCTTGCCGTTGTTGTTACTGCCCTGGGCGGGATCGTAAATGGCGGAAGCATACTCACGATGTTTACCGCAGCAGGATTTAGCACGTTGTTTATTGGGTTCTTTTTGAGCACGGTGATTTTATACCACGGCACGTTTTCAATCAACTCCATCATGCACAAGTTTGGAAAGCCTCGTTACGAAACCAATGACGAATCAAAAAACAGTGTGGTGCTTGCCTTGATCACGATGGGCGAAGGGTGGCACAACAATCACCACTATTACGAAACGGCTTCGCGCCAGGGTTTTTTCTGGTGGGAGATTGACATCACCTACTACATACTTCGTGGCCTGGCGGCAGTTGGTTTGATCTGGGATTTGAAAGAAGTGCCCAAGCATATCCTTCACTCTAAAAATAAGAAGGAGGCAGCCGAACTCAGAAAGAAGTATGAAGCACAGAATCCGCGCGGCCCCGTGCCAAGCGAGAAACAAACTGCTGATGAGCATGCAGAAATCCAATGACGAAATATTCTTAGAAAGCGCCATCAAGGTGTTTCGCTATTATAAAAAATTGGGCGAGGATGCCATGGCGCAATTAAGTGATGATGAAGTTTTGCGCAAGCCTAATGAGGCGAGCAACAGTATAGCGTTGATCGTTCATCACCTCAGCGGCAACATGCTTTCGCGCTGGACCGATTTTTTAAACTCCGATGGCGAAAAACCCTGGCGCAACCGCGAGGCAGAGTTTGATCAATCTTATCCCGACAAGAAGGTTATGATGGCAGCATGGGAGAAGGGTTGGGATTGTTTGTTCCAGGCCATTGAAAATATTTCAACCAACGACCTTTCCAAAATTATTTATATCCGCAACGAAGGCCAGTCTGTGCTCGAAGCCATTCAACGGCAGTTGGCACACTATCCTCATCATGTAGGTCAGCTTGTGTATCAGGCCAAGGTGATGAAGGGAGATGATTTTAAATCGCTGTCTATTCCGAAAGGCAATTCTGAAACTTTCAACAAAGAAAAATTCAAGCAGGAAAAATTCAAGAAAGCATTTTACAGATGAGTTGAAGTAGCGTCAATATCCTTTCGCTTTTTGCCTTGAAGGATTTTCGTAAACTGTCTTTTGCATCCTCGGTGTGTGTAATTATTTGTTCAATACCTTTTGACTTTTAAGTCTTTAAAATATCCTTCCGTTCCAATATCAACCCAAAGAGCAATACTCCCAGATTCCGTGTTGCCTTTCATTTCATTTACTATGAAGGATGGATACTTCTGATTATTCAAGTAGAGAGTAGCTTTTTTGCCTTTGAATTCTATCCGCATGGTAATCCATTCATCCAATCCTACATTTGCATAAGTTTCAAATTCTCCGTTTGATTCCTTTCGGAGCCTGTCGAACTTATAATTTGGGTATGCATAATATTGAACGGTATGGTTTCTTGCAAATTGGTTTTCCGACCTTCCCACTTTCGGTCGAAGATAAATAGATTCGAATGCCGTGTTATCTTCATTGACCCTAAAGGCAATTCCAATAAATCCTTGAGCCGAAGCAAAGGGTGATGGGTTTTGAATCCGGCTTAACACCCTCACCTCAACGACACCATTGTCAATCTTTAAATTTCTTAATTTAACAAAGGTTGGTTCGTCAACCGTTGCCGATAAATTGTTGACATCAAAAGGCAGCCTGCCCAAATCCCGTTCGACTTTTAGAACCTTTTCACCATTTAATGAAACAACAGAAACTTTTACGTTTGAAATTTCGAACTCTTTACCTTCCCATTTTATTGTTTGTGCGTAAGAGCTTAACACGGAGGTAGCTACTAATACCATTAAAATTATCTTATTCATTTTCTTTTAAATTTTAAGGGCGCCTCTATTAACTCACGAATGAATACCAATGGAACGCTGATGACGCTGATTTTTATGATTTCCGAGGATTTGATCTGCGAATATCTGCCTGATCCCTGCCGGCAGGCAGGTGTGTCATCTGCGTTCCATGATTGATTTTTAGAGGTGCCCTTAAATGCAAACCTGGGTAATTTCTTGCACATAGTTCCTTCTAATAGATTTTATTCCTTCTCTTTATTTGGGATGAAGAATTTTTCTGGGACTAAATCTTTCTTTTTCATTTAGTGGAAACACGAAGTACTCAAATACTTCTGAAACGGATAAAACGAAAACTTATAGTTATGCACTCCTTATTGTTGGAAGGATAAATCGGATTTTATGCTTTCACTGGCTTGTGGGGAAATGTGATGGTTGAAACCAATTCAGAAAACAAATATTGAAATACTGAACACTGTTCAGTATTTTTGACCGTATAAGCAAAACATGGGACTGAAAGAACGGAAGGAACGGAACAGGGAGGATATGCGCGCGCGCATTCTCAAATCGGCTCATAAAATTTTTGTGGATAAGGGGTTTGACGATGTGAGCATTAGGAATATTGCGGTGGATATTGAGTATAGCCCTGCCACTATCTATCTCTACTTTAAAGACAAGAACGAAATCTTTTATGCTCTGCACACGGAGGCGTTCAGGATTTTTAATGAATATGTGGCGGATTTGGTTTCCATCAAGGACCCGTTCAAAAGGTTGGTGGCACTGGGCCGCAAGTTCATGGCTTTCGCAAGGAAATATCCCAAATACTATGATATCATGTTCATCACTATGGCGCCCATGGATTGTCATTTGAACAAGGACAAATGGCCCGAGGGCACGAAGGCGCATGCGTTCTTGGAAGGGTTGGTGGCAGAGTGCAAGGCCAATGGCCGCTTTAAGAAATTGAACGCGCAGATTTTGTCGCTCACGATTTGGAGTTTTGTGCATGGGCTTTGTTCGCTGGAGTTGCAGAACCGATTGCGGATTTATCCCGATGAGTTGCAGCCCACGATTACCCGCGACTCCTTTGAGCAATTTGTTAAAGTTTTGGGTAACCTATAAAAAAATTTAGCATTCTACTGAACACTGTTTATTCCATTAACAATGAATACTGTTTTAAATTTAAGCTGCCTGCTTCAGGCCACAGGTTTCAGACTTGTGGCTACGAAGTATTTTATCGCGCTGCTCCTATTAACCATTTTCTATTTTCCTTTTCAACTGGCACAGGGGCAGCCGGGTGTGTTGGAAAATTATATCCATGAAGGATTGAAAAACAATTTGCAATTGCAGCGCGAGCAATTGAATTTAGAGCGGAGTGTTTTAGTACTTGCTCAATCGCGTTCGTTGTTTTTTCCGCAGGTGTCGGCCAACTCTTCTTATACATTGGCCAACGGGGGGCGGACTATAACTATTCCCGTTGGCGATTTGATGAACCCTGTCTATGCCACGCTCAATCAATTGACGGGCACAAGCAATTTTCCGCAGATAGAAAACTCAACCACGCAATTCCTTCCGAACAATTTTCACGATACCAAACTGCGGGTGATACAACCTATTTTCAATTCGGATATTTATTATGGGTATAAGGCACAGAAGGAATTGATAACCGTGCAGCAAGCTCAGAAAAATGTTTATGAAAACGAACTGCGATATTCTATTACGTCATCGTATTTGCAATATCTGCAAAGTGTGGAGGCTATAACGGTGTTGGAAAGCACCAAGAAATTTTTGATTGGGTTGGGGCAGTTCAATGAAAAATTGGTGGCCAATAATAAAGTCACGCGCGATGTGGTGTCGTCTTCGGAGTATGAGTACAGCAAGGTTGAACAGCAAATGGCCGAGGCTGTTAAAAACAACCAAACATCAAAAGCGTATTTTAATTTTTTGCTTAACCGCGATTGGTCGGTGGAGATTGTGAAAGACACGTTGCTGATGTCGGGAATAGATAATGGAGAGACGCTGGAAGCGTTGACCAACCAAGCGTGGGAGAAGCGGCAAGAGATAAAACAATTGGAGGGAGCCGCGCGCGCCAACCAAGAGCTTGTGAACATGGCGGGTGGCAATAAATATCTTCCCAAACTTTCGGCCGTGGCCGACTTGGGCTATCAGGGGTTTCAGTATAAATTCAACAGTGAGCAACAGTATGCGCTGGTGCAATTCAACTTGACGTGGGATTTATTTAAAGGAGGTGAGAAAAAATCGAATGCACATCAATCGCGATTGGACCAACAGCTTTTGGAAAACAGGTTGAGCCAAACGAAAAGGCAAATTGAACTTGAAGTGATACAAGCGAGCCAAGAATTGAATGCTGCGGAGAAATCTTTTTTGGCTTCGCAGGCAGGGGTGCGGAGCGCGGAGCGTGTTTTTCAAATCATCAATTCAAAATATAAAGAGGGGCAGGCGTTGTTGATTGAGTTGTTGGACGCACAGAATAAATTGATGCTGGCGAGGTTGGCGGTTTCTGTTAATAGGTATGAGGTGTTGAGGAGAGAGGCGGGGTTGTTGAAGGCGGTGGCGGGGGTTTAGGTTTTTAGTAGTAGGCAGTAGGCGAGGAGGCAGTAGTAGGGTCGCGTGATAATGGTTTAAGTTCAAATTCAAAACCAAAACCAAATTCAATACCGATAGCTATCGGTACAAATTCAAACTCGTAAAGAAATTTTAAATTTAGTGGCTTATGAAAAAAATAATTTTCTCTATCTCTATTCCTGTGATTATTGGTGTAGTGCTTTTCGGTTGCCAACAGCAAGAGGATAAAAAAGAGAAGTCAACTGATGTTTTGCCGGATGAAGGGGCGGTGGCGGTTACGCTATCTGCGGTGGAGGCGGTGGAGGTTGCGATGCCAGTGGTGGGTTCGGGCTTGGTGGCTACGAAGAGTGAGGCGCGGCTGGCGTTTAAGGTTGGGGGGATAGTGCGCAATATTTTTGTGCGCGAGGGGCAATCGGTGGTGAAGGGGCAGGTGCTGGCGGTGCTTGACTTGACGGAGATTGAAGCGCAGGTGAGCCAAGCGAAAAACAATGTAGAGAAATGGAAGCGCGACTTGGAGCGGGTGCAGCGGTTGCACAAAGACTCGGCTGCAACGCTGGAGATGGTGCAGAACACGCAGACGGCTTTTGATGTGGCAGTGGAAAACAAAACGATTGCGGAGTTCAACCGCGAGTATGCGTCCATCAAGGCGTCAAGCAATGGAAAAATTTTAAAAAAGTTTTTGAATGAGGGTGAGCTTGCGGCACCTGGCGTGCCTGTGTTCTTGCTCAACTCTGCGGGACAAAATGAATGGATAATAAAACTTGCTGTGGCCGATGTGGAATGGGCCCGGGTGCAACTGAACGACAAGGCGAAAATAATTATTGACGCTTTCCCCAATGAGGTGTTGATGGGTGCCGTGAGTTTGATTGGCGAAGGGGCCGACCCGTTCACAGGGTTGTATGCTGTTGAAGTGAGTATTTCAAAAACTTCGAAGCGGTTGGCTTCGGGCTTGTTTGGTTCGGTTGAGATAGTGCCTGCAAAAATTTTATCGTTGAAAAAAATTCCGATTGAGGCGTTGGTGGAAGGGAATGGGCGGAACGCGTTTGTGTTTGTGCTGGGCGAAGATGGCAAGCGTGTGAAGAAGATATTGGTGAAGGTGGAGTATATAAAAGTGAAGAGTGCTTTTGTTTCGGATGGGTTGGATGGGGTTGGTGAGGTGGTGGTGTCGGGGTCGGGGTTTTTGGTGGTGGGGGCGGAGGTAAGAGTAGGCAGTGGGGCAGTGGGCAGTAGGCAGTAGGCAGTAAGGCCATAGACTATTTTGTGTGGGATTTTGGGGACAGTGTGTGATTGGGGTGTGGTGCTACGAGGGGAAGGATTGCGGGCAAGGGCTTCGTGGTTTTTCGCAATGGCGATTACGATGCCAAAAAATTAGTTTTATTCTTATTTTATGATGCCAATATTTTGTAATAGATGCTTATTTGTGATGCCAAAAAATTATAAATATGTAATTTTAGGTCAAAAACGAATATATGGTTATAGGTAGAAATGTTGATGCTGTTTTGTTCGGGTGGAAGGAAAATACTTCGCGCAAACCGATTTTGCTAAGAGGTGCGAGGCAGGTTGGAAAGTCCACTTCGGTGCGGGCTTTTGGGAAGCACTTTGAACACTTTGTGGAAGTCAATTTTGAAACCGAAAAAAGTGTTCACGCTTTTTTTGAAGGCGACATAAACGTGGTGGCGCTGTGCGAGAAGCTCTCGGTGTATTACAAAAAACCCATCGTGGCCGGCAAGACACTTTTGTTCTTTGACGAAATCCAACAATGCATTCCTGCGATTACATCCATCCGATATTTCTATGAGCAATTGAACGGGCTGCACTTGATTGCTGCCGGCTCGCTGTTGGAGTTTGCGTTGGCCGAGCTGCCATCGTTTGGTGTGGGCCGCATCAGGTCGGTGTTTATGTATCCGCTTTCTTTTTATGAATTTTTGGCTGCGAAGGGTGAGAGAAAATTGCTTGACTTAATAAATGTAGGCAAGCCAATGGATGAACCTTTCCACAAAAAGTTAAATGACTATTTAAGAATATTCTTGGTCATAGGTGGGATGCCCGAAGCGGTTGCCAATTATTTAAATGGCAAGCCTTTGTTGGAAGTGCAAACTGTGTTGGACGAACTTCAATCTTCCATTGTTGCGGATTTCACGAAGTACAAAAAGAATGTGCCATCCAATCGGCTCACCGAAGTTTTCAAGGCAGTGGTTATGCAGTCGGGGGGAAAATTCAATTTATCCAAGGCATCGGCACAATCGAGCCATGCTCAAATTAAAGAAGCATTGACGTTGCTGGAAAAGGCTGGCCTGATTTATTCCGTCACACATTCTTCGGGCAATGGTGTGCCGCTTGGTGCGGAAATAAATGAGAAGAAAAGAAAATACTTGCTTTTGGATACAGGATTGTTTCAGCGGATACTCGGATTGAACGTTGGCCAATTTCTGTTGGACAGCGAAACGGAGGTAGTCAACAAGGGCACGATTGCAGAAACATTTGTTGGCTTGGAGATATTGAAAAACGGCAACCCATTTATGCAGGAACAACTCTACTATTGGCATAGGGAAATACCCACAAGCAATGCCGAAGTTGATTACCTCATTCAAAAAGATGGAAACGTTTTGCCCGTTGAAGTAAAGGCCGCCATGAAAGGAAGTATGCAAAGTTTGACTTTGTTCATAAAGGAAAAAAAATGCAAAGGGATACGGGTGTCAATGGAAAAGTTTGGGGACATCAAGGATATTTCGATTGTTCCGCTTTATGGGGTGGGGTTTTTTTTGACAAATGGTGGTCGGTGATTGGTGGTGGTAATCGTGGTCGGTGCAAATACGGGGTTCGGTCGTTCCTCCCTCCTGCCTGCCGGCAGGCATGGTGCAATGACGTTAAATAAAACATCATGAAAATAGTAGAGTTCTCTGTAAAAAATTATCAGTTCACGCTCATCATTTTTGTGTTGATGATTGCGCTGGGGGTGAACTCGTTGATGAACATGCCGCGGGGCGAGGACCCGGAGATGGTGCAGCCTTCGTTTTCGATTGCGGTGATTTATCCGGGCACGAGCCCTGTGGATATGGAGAAACTGGTGGTAGATGTGGTTGAGAAAAAAATTAATGAGCTGGAGGATATTAAAAAATTGGTGTCGAGTGTGAACGATGGGCTGGCGGTTTTTCGGGTGGACTTTAAACATGGGTCGGACTATGAACAGAAATATCAGGAGGTGGTGCGCGAGATGAACGCGCTGCAAGGGGAGTTGCCGCAGGATATTTTTGCGATTAAGATTTTGAAGTTCAGTAGTACGGATGTGGCGATTTTTCAGGTGGCACTGGTTTCGGAAACGGCACCGTATCGCGAGATGGAAAATCAGGTGGAGCGGCTGGAGGATGAGCTGGAAAAAATAAAAGGTTTGAAGGGGATTGCCACGCACGGCTATCCCGAACAGCAAGTGCGTGTGTCGCTGAACATGGAGAAGATGGCGCTGCACCATATTCCGGTGAACGCGGTGATGGGCGCGCTGCAAAGTGAGAACATCAATATCCCTGGTGGCAATGTGCAAGTAAACGCACGCAAGTTTAATGTGAAGACAAGTGGTGAATATAAAAGCCTGGACGAAATCAAGAACACAATTGTATATGCTGCCGCAGGGAAAATTGTTTTGCTGAAGGATGTGGCCACGGTAGAGGCGGGCTATGAAGACCGTAGCCACATTGCAAGGCTGAACGGAAAACGAGCGGTGCTGATTACCGCCAATCAAAAACCCGGTCAAAATATTTTTGACGTGGCAGACGAAGTGAACCCAGTGTTTGAAAGTTTTGCAAAGACGTTGCCATCGCACATTGTAATGGTGAAAAATTTTGACCAATCCGCAAGTGTGTCGAAGCGGCTCACGCAGTTCAGCAAAGATTTTTTGATTGCGATTTTGTTGGTGTCCATCACGCTGTTGCCGTTGGGGAACCGCGCGGCTTTGGTGGTGATGATTTCTATACCGCTTTCTATTTTGTCGGGTTTGTTTTTGTTGGATATGTTTGGCTACAACATCAATCAACTGAGTGTGGTGGGCTTGATTGTGTCGTTGGGGATTTTGGTGGACGACTCGATAGTGGTGATTGAAAACATTGAGCGCTACCTGCGCGCGGGCCGCACGAAAATGCAAGCTGCCATTGACGCCACCAAACAAATTGGCCTGGCGGTGGTGGGCTGCACGGCCACGTTGATACTGGCGTTTCTTCCGCTGATGTTTTTGCCCGAGGCGGCAGGCGATTTTATTCGCAGCCTTCCGATGGCGGTGATAAGCACGGTGCTGGCTTCGCTGTTTGTGTCGCTCACCATTGTTCCGTTTTTGTCGAGCCGTATTTTGAAGAACCATGTTAACCCCGAGGGGAATATTTTTTTGCGGGCGATGAAGAGAGTAATCAAGGGCACGTATGGCAAGGCGCTCCATGCTGCGCTGCGCCATCCGGTGGTCACGCTGGTGCTCGCGTTGGTTTTGTTTGTGGGCAGCCTGGCGTTGTTTCCGTTGGTTGGGTTTTCGTTGTTTCCGAAATCGGAGAAGCCACAATTTTTGATAAACATAGAAACACCGAGCAGTGCGAGCCTGGATGAAACGGACAGGGTAGCGCGCTATGTGGAGAGCGAGCTGGCGAAAATAAAAGTGATAAAATATTTTACAGCCAATGTGGGCAAGGGCAACCCGCGGGTTTACTACAACGAGATACAGCGCAACGAGAGCACGGGCTTCAGTCAGTTTTTTGTGCAATGCTATGATTTGTCGCCCGATGAGAAGACGGCACTGATAGATAGGCTACGTGCGAAATTTATGTTTTATGCCAATGCGCAAATCAAGGTAAAAGATTTTGAGCAAGGGCCACCGCTGGAGGCGCCTGTGGCCATCCGCATTTTTGGCGACAACCTCGACACCTTGAGGAGTTTGTCCATGCAGGTGGAAGACATCATCAAGAAAATCCCCGGCTCCATCTATGTGGATAATCCACTGGGCACGCGGCAAACGGATTTGAAAATAAAAATCAACAAGGAGAAAGCGGGCATGCTGGGCATCGCGATAAGCGAGATAGACAAGACGGTGCGGCTCGGCATAGCGGGACTGAACATTGGAAAGTTTACGCCTGGCGATGGGCAAGATGAAATCAACATCAATGTGTCGGTGGCGCGCGCGCAGGAGTTGGCGGATTATTCGGTGTTTGAAAAATTGTATGTGACCTCGGTGAGCGGCCATGCCATTCCGCTGCGGCAAGTGGCCACGGTGGAGTTTGAAACATCGCCCAACTTGATACGGCATTATGATAAGGTGCGGTTTGCCACGGTGACGTCTTTTGTGAAGAGCGGATTTTTGTATGATGAGGTTAACAACGCGGCCATCAAAGCGCTCGATGTGTTTCCGTTTCCCCTTGGATATTCTTACGTGGCCGCAGGCGAACTGGAAAACAAGGCAGAGTCTTTTGGTGGGCTGGGCACGATTATCATGATTACTATTTTTGGTTTCATAGCGGTGCTGGTGCTGGAGTTTGGGAATTTTAAAAGCACGCTCATTGTGCTGTCGGTAATTCCGCTGGGCGTGATTGGCTCGATACTTATGTTGTTGGTTACTGGCAACCCGATGTCGTTCGTGGCCATTGTGGGATTGATTGCGCTTGTGGGCATTGAAGTGAAGAACTCTATTTTGTTGGTTGACTTCACGAACCAACTGCGCGAGCGTGGCGTGCCGCTGCAAGAGGCGATAGAACAAGCGGGAGAAATACGGTTTGTTCCGATAGTGCTCACATCACTTACTGCGATAGGTGGGTTGATACCGCTGGCGATAGAAGGCAACCCGTTGTACTCACCGCTGGCGTTGGTGCTGATAGGTGGATTGATAAGTTCTACGTTGCTGTCGAGGTTGGTGACGCCTGTGATGTATAAGTTGTTGCCACCGAGGGTTGAGGTGGGGGGGGATAGGGAGGGGGATATTGCTTTGTATTGAAATTATTCAAGATTCAAATTCAAAATTGGCTGACGCATTTTTAGGTTCAAGCTCAAATGCAAGATTTAAGATTTAGTGCGGAACAACTCAAACTAAATTTGAATTTTGAATGATGAGTGATGAGTGTAGAATTTTGAAGTTGCGGGCTGGTTCCCTTTTTTTGGTTTTCATTTGGTTTTGCAATTCGACAAGTGTATTGATTTGGTCACTCAATTGTTTAATTTTGTCTCACTAATATTTTAAGAAATGAAAGTCCTTCTTGATATCAAAGACAACAAAGCTGAGTTTGTTATGGAGCTATTGAAAAGCCTTTCGTTTGTCAAGGCCAAGCCCATCAGTCAACCGAAATCAAGACTGATGAAAGAAATCCAAGAGTCGGTGGAAGAGATGAAACTCATTAGGTCTGGTCGCAAAAAAGCCCGCAGCGCTGAAGATTTTTTGAATGGTATATAATGTAAAAACCACAGATGTTTTCGAGCGGCAATCCTTGCGCTTGATTAAAAAATTCCCTTCTCTCAAAGCTGAATTACTTGAGTTGGTTCAGGATTTAAAAACCAACCCCCAACAAGGCACACCACTTGGGAATAGCTGTTATAAAATACGATTGGCCATTGCTTCAAAAGGAAAAGGAAAATCAGGTGGTGGTAGGATTATTACCAACGTGGTTGTTTCTCAAGCTAATGTATATCTTCTCTCGGTATATGATAAATCCGAAAGGGAAAATCTTGACCCTGGAGAATTGAAAAGATTGCTGAGCCAAGTGCCTCGGTAGTGTATTTATATTTGTAATTTGAGATTTAGGATTTTGTACCGAACAACTCAAATTTGAATTTAGAATGATGAATGTTGAATGATGAATTTTGAAGTGTTTGTTGTGGTGACGGGGGAGAGGGATGGGGATGTGGCGTTGGTTTAGGATTTTAGATTAGTGCTGAACAACTCAAATTTGAATTTTGAATTTAGAATGATGAGTGTTGAATTTTGAAGTATGGGTATAGCTAAGATTTGAGATTTAGGATTCCATGCCGAACAGGGCGAAAAGTGTTTTTGTATATTTGCCCACATGCAAAAGGCTATCCTGCCTCCATTTAAAAATTGAAATATGATAACCCTAAATCCACACTACATCACGGACAGCAAAGGGAAAAAAGTATCTGCCATACTCCCGATGAAGGAATTCAAAAACATTTTGGAAGAACTTGAAGAGTTGGAGGACATCAAACTTTATGATGAAAGCAAAAATGACAATGAACCACTTGGTAAATCTTAAATCATGAAATGACACATGAAAACATTTTCCACCATCTCAATTTTGATCTTGCTTACCTCCTGCACAGCATCAGACAACAAAGAAACTTCCACAGCAGTGCGGTTGATCACCGTTGACCCCGGCCATTTTCATGCAGCCCTCGTGCAAAAGTCCATGTATGAAAATGTTGACTCTGTTGTGCACGTGTATGCGCCCGAAGGTGCCGATGTGGAGCTTCATCTGAAACGGATTGAAGCGTTCAATACAAGGGCCGACAACCCCACCCATTGGAAGGAAGAAGTTTATTATGGCAGCGACTTCTTTGAAATGATGATAAGCGAAAAAGCCGGCAACGTAGTGGTGCTCTCCGGCAACAATCAAAAGAAGACAGAATACATTTCGAAATCATTAGAGGCCGGCTTTCATGTATTGGCCGACAAGCCTATGATCATTGACACCAACGATTTTGAAACGCTGAGAGATGCCTTCGAAAAAGCAAAAAACAAAAACCTGCTCTTGTATGATATTATGACCGAGCGGTATGAAATCTCTACCATGCTCCAAAAAGAATTTTCCATGCTCCCCGAAGTGTTTGGCACTTTGCAAGAAGGCACTCCCGACAATCCTTCGGTTACCAAAGAGAGTGTGCATCATTTTTATAAATACGTTTCTGGAAACATCCTGACAAGGCCGGCCTGGTTTATGGATGTTGCCCAGCAGGGGGAAGGGCTTGTAGATGTGACCACTCACCTTGTTGACCTGGTGCAATGGGAATGTTTTCCTGAACAAACGTTGGACTACACAAAAGATATTCAGGTGCTCAATGCAAAGCGAACATCCACCAATATGACGTTGAGCGAATTTAAGGCGATTACCAAACTGGATAACTTTCCCGATTACCTGAAGAAGGATGTTGTCAAGGATACCGTACTCAAAGTGTATTCAAATGCAGAGATCAATTACAAACTTAAAAATGTTCACGCCAAAGTTTCCGTCATCTGGAACTATAAAGCACCCGATGGCGCTGGCGACACGCACTATTCCATCATGCGCGGAACAAAATCAAACCTGATTATTGAACAAGGAGCACGGCAGCAGTATAAGCCAACCCTCTATATCCAACCTGTTTCCAACAATCCTTCCTTTGAAAGTGCGTTGTCAGAGCAGGTGAAAAAAATCCAGGATAAATTTCCTGGTGTTGAACTAAAAAAATCAACAGAGGGATGGGAAGTGATAATTCCCGATCCGTACAAGGAAGGCCATGAGGCACACTTTGGCCGGGTAACAGAAAAATTTTTGGAATATCTGAAAAACAAAAACATGCCCGCTTGGGAAGTGCCCAACATGTTGGCCAAATATTATACCACCACGAAAGCACTTGAGCTTGTCAAACAGAAATAAACAGTAGGTAGTAAGCTGGAAACAGTACTGGCCACTATCGTTTGGATTTGTGCGTCATCTAATAAGTAATATAATTTGTTTGATGCGATTCATGTCTGCGGAAACGAGTCTTTGAAATTTACAACGCCACTACCCGTGGCATAAATAAATAAGTTGGCAGTAATAGGGCCCCGACAAAGTAGTTAACCAAAAACGGTTGACACTCTACTAACAAAGATTTCCCACGTGGACAAGTGAACG
>JAYVAI010000554.1:0-6511 GCA_043751075.1 Cyclobacteriaceae bacterium
AATTTTCTCATTTTCAAATCTTCAAATCTTCAAATTAAAATTAGTTATGTTAGATAAAACCGGAATAGCAAAGCGCATCGCCAAAGAAATAAGAGACGGCATGTACATCAATTTGGGCATTGGCATTCCCACCTTAGTGGCCAACTATATTCCGGCTACCTTAAATGTAGTGCTCCAATCTGAAAACGGATTGCTCGGCATTGGCCCATTTCCTACAGAAAGTAACGTTGACCCAGACTTGATCAATGCCGGTAAACAAACCATCACCATGATGCCCGGCTCTGCACTGTTCAACTCGGCCGATAGTTTTGCCATGATACGGGGCGGTCATGTTGACCTTACCATACTTGGTGCCATGGAAGTTTCTGAAGAAGGTGATATTGCCAACTGGAAAGTGCCCGGCAAAATGGTGAAGGGCATGGGTGGTGCGATGGACTTGGTGGCTTCGGCCAAAAATATAATTGTGGCCATGCAGCATTGCAGCAAGGAAGGTGCATCCAAACTTTTGAAAAAATGCTCGTTGCCAATAACAGGAATCCGTTGCGTGAAAAAAATTGTGAGCGACATGGCCGTGTTGGATGTATTGCCACAAGGAGGGTTTAGATTGATTGAACGTGCACCCGGTGTGAGTGTGGAACAAATAAAAAATGCAACAGAAGGTAAATTGACGATGGAAGGAGAAATACCGGAAATGGTTTTGTGAATTTTACGGAACAATTTAAAACAGGTGACAATTGACAAAATATCAAATCAATACTGTCAATTGCACTTAGTTGGCGAAGTTTTTTTCAGGGTTTTAAAAACCTGAAACACTTGATTATCTTTGACTATGGATATTTATAAGAACATGAAAGTGAGAAAGACCACCTTCGATCAAGAGCAACTGGACAAGCAGGAATTTTTTTTACAGTTAAATCCTATGGAACGGTGGGAGTTTGCCTTAATGGTAAGAGAATTAATGCGCAAACCTGGAGTCAAATATTCCTATAGGGGGCAAAAAGTGAGGATTGCAAAAAATGCCGCTTCATAGCAAAGAGCATATCAAACTATTAAAGGCACTGGTTCGAAACGAAGTAAAATTCCTTTTGATTGGGGGCCATGCTGCAATTTATTATGGGGTACACAGAAATACTGGTGACTTGGATATACTGGTCGAGCCTACGAGGCATAATGGAAATAAATTAGTAAAAGCATTGTTGGAAATTGGACTTGAAGTGCCCGAAATACTGCCAGAGGAATTTGAAAAAGAATTAGTACTTGGTTTTGGCTTTGAACCTGATGCCGTTGACATTTTGAATTATACACCAGGTATTGATTTCGAAGTGACTTATCAAAATTCAATTCTTATAAATTTTGAAGGCATATCGGTGAGGGTCATTGACATTCGTGACTTAATCCGCAACAAAGAAGCACTTAACAGGACAGGTGAAAAGTCGCTAATGGATAAATATGATGCAGAAGTGCTAAAAAAAATACTCAAGAAAAAAAAAGATTGATCCATTTGGATCGTTTGAACAAGGTCACCATTTCTTATTTTCGTAGAAATAAAAAAGCAAGATTGTGAGCAAACAAAACGAAGCATTAAAAGTAAGGAAAATAACTTTTGAGCAAGACTTCATTGAAAAGGAAACATCGTTTTTAAAAATGAAACCCAAAGACCGGTTGGCTTGGAACATGGAAATCCAACATAAAATCTGGGGCAAGGCACTTCTCAAATCCTCCTATAGAAAAATGAAAGTGACTAAGCAAACCTGCGATTCGAATGACATTTAGCAGAGCGCATGAAAAGGTGCTTCGAAAATTCATCTATTGCGAAGTAGAGTTTGTTTTAGTGGGAGGTCATGCCGCCATCTATCATGGAGTGCAACGAACCACCTCTGACTTGGATATCTTGGTCCGGCCCACCATAAAAAATGGCAAGAGAATTATTGAGGCATTCTCGCTCTTAGGGCTTGAGGCGAAAGATTTAACACCTGAAGATTTTACCGTTTCGCAGTTCTTCAACTTTGGAATGAAGCCAAGCTCTGTGGATATCATGAATTTTATGGTTGGCATATCGTTGGACGAAGTATTTGCGAACGCGATTTACGTGAAGATAGATGAGCTCAGGTTGAAAGTGATAGATATTCGTGACCTCCTCGCAAATAAAAAAAACATCAAACGCAATACAGAAAAAAACCTTATAGACCAGCAGGATATTGCAGCCCTAACAAGGATTATCGAATGGAAAGAAAAAGGCAAATGGAATTTCGATTTCTAAGTCCATCAAGTATTGTCCAAAACGTGAAATCGTCACTAAGCTGCTCGGCACTCAACCGCATGATAATCCTGGTCATTCCATCCGACCTTAAAAAAAATAAATATTAACCAATGAAAAAATCAACTATCCAATTTAACATAGAACTCGACCAAAAAAATATTCCCGAGCGCATCCAGTGGACGGCCACCGACAAACCGGACGATACACCCTCGGAAACAAAAGCCATTTCGGTTTCGGTGTGGGACAGTAAAGAAAAAAACACCATGCGCATTGACCTTTGGACCAAAGACATGCCCGTGGATGAAATGAAACGCTTTTATATCGAATGCATGGGCGGCATTGCTCAAAGCCTGCTCAGTGCCACCAATGACGAACGCCTCTCCACCGAAATAAATCAACTGTGCGACCGGCTGGTGGAAATTGTGAGAAAGGAAAAGTAGCTTTACTAAAAAGTAGGCAGTAGGCAGTAAGCAGTAGGCGGTATTAAAGAACAGAACTCACAAAAAAAGTGACAAGCAATCGTTTGTGTTTCAAGTTTTGTTGTAGTTTTATGTATTAAACCCCAAATTCTTATGAACATATTTTACAGGAAGATGTTGATTGCCGCACTCTTTTGGATATGCGGCACAACCTCACTCATGGCCCAAACCACATCGGTATCGGGCAAGGTAACAGATGGAGCAGGAAGATCAAGTGCACTTCCTCAAGAAATTAAAAACGCAACTCAGGGAAACCCCCTGCCCGGTGTTAATATCATAGTGAAAGGCCGGGTGATAGGAACCATTACTAACACAAAAGGCGAGTTTAGCCTCAACGTAAACATGGCTCCGCCATTTACCTTGGTTTTTTCCTTTATTGGTTTTGCTACTCAGGAGGTAGAAATAAAAGATGCCAACACTACTGGCCTTGATCTGGTAATGGAAGAGCAAACCATGTTGGGGCAGGAAGTAGTGGTGTCGGCTTCACGTATTGAAGAAAGTATTTTAAAGTCTCCCGTTACCATCGAGAAGATGGATATTTTGGGGATACGCGCAGTGGCCACACCTGATTTTTACGATGCCCTTGCC
Source organism: Cyclobacteriaceae bacterium (assembly GCA_043751075.1). GTDB lineage: Bacteria > Bacteroidota > Bacteroidia > Cytophagales > Cyclobacteriaceae > ELB16-189. The sequence goes on from JAYVAI010000554.1 coordinate 3,328, forward strand.
AATGTAAAAGGTGTGCAGGCTACGTCTGGAAGTTTGAACTTCACGGCTGTAAACACACGGGGCTTTGCCACCATTGCCAATACCCGTTTTGTGCAATGGGTGGATGGCATGGACACGCAAGCTCCCCTCCTCAACTTTCCAACAGGAAGCATCATGGGCGTTGGCGAACTTGATGCGGAGAGCATGGAGTTGATACCCGGTGCTGCATCGGCCCTCTATGGCCCCAATGCCTTCAATGGAATTTTGATCATGAGCAGCAAGAGCCCGTTCGAATACCAGGGCTTGAGTGCCCAAGTTAAATTGGGAATGACCGATTCCGAAGCGACAGGTTCAAATCCGTTGAGCCAATATAGTATCCGCTACGCAAAAGCATTCAACAATAAATTTGCTTTCAAAATCAACGCATCGCTCATGCAAGCCAAAGACTGGTTGGGCAATGATTATAAAACGGATCGTGTAAACCCCGAGTCGTTAGTTGATTTAAGTGGAAACAGAAACTTTGATGGCCTTAACTTGTATGGAGATGAAACACAGATTTCAGTACCAGTGCCAAGTGTAGGTATCATCACGCGCACGGGTTTTCGCGAAGAAGATTTGGTAGATGATAGGGAAGCAAAGACTACGAAAATAGATGGTGCGCTTCATTATAGAATTACCGATAAAATTGAAGCCTTATACAATTATCGTTACGGTGGTGGCAGTTCCGTTTATCAGGGAACAGAAAAATATGCTTTGCGCGATTTCAACCAGCAGTTTCATAAAATTGAACTACGTGGTGATAATTTCTTTGTGCGTGCTTATCAATCGGCTACCGATGCAGGCAAATCGTATAATCTAAGTGCGTTGGGTGCTTACATGAATGAGAGCTACAGCCCTTCGGCCACAACATGGGTACCCGAATTTGTAGTTGCCATGCAAGGATATATTCCAGGCGTACCTGCGGGTGATCCGGCTGCAGCCAGAGCATTTGCAGATCGCAACCGTCCACAGCCTGGCACTCAGAATTTTACCGATTTGGTTGACCTTGTCAAATCAAACTTCTTTCAGAAGACGCCAACAGGAACATACGCCCCAACCAATGTGACAGCACAGGGTGGTGCCTCCTTCTTTGATAACTCCAAACTCAACCATGCCGAATTCAATTACAAATTCTTCAACCAGATAAAATTTGCTGAGATACAGGTTGGCGGAAATTATCGTCAATACGATTTGTATTCGAATGGCACAATTTTCAATGAAGCTCCCGATGATGGTGTAACTTTTTCGCGGGTAAAAATTGGTGAATTCGGACTCTACACACAAATCGCCAAAACATTGGCAGAAAAATTAAAACTTACAGGTTCGGTCCGTTACGATAAGAATGAAAATTTTGATGGCCAGTTCACTCCCCGTCTTTCGGCTGTGTATGAGGTGAGCAAGAGCAGTAATATAAGGGCCTCTTTCCAAACCGGTTTCAGAAATCCCGATACGCAAGCACAGTTTATTTATTTCCCTTCATCGGGCGGTACACTTTTGGGAAGCACCGAAAAGAATGCAGCCCGTTATGGCATTCACAACGGAGGTGCCTACACGCAGGCTTCGTACAATGAATTTCGATCCCCGCTTAATGGTAGTGGCTCACTGGCGGCAGATGGAACCCCGGTAGGTGGAAATCCAAATCGGCTTGTAACTGCCGATATCCCTTATGTTCAACCTGAGCAACAAAGTTCTTTTGAGGTTGGCTATAAAGGTCTAATAGCCTCCAAGCTGCTCGTTGACTTAAATTATTACAATACAACTTATACCAATTTTATTGGCGGTCAAATCGTAGCCAGCAAATTGCCAACTTCTCATCAAGGTAAAACGGTTGCCCCTGGCACTCTCTATTCACCTTACACCAATTCTACCCGCGATGTGAAATCGCAAGGCGTTGGTCTGGGCTTAACCTACAGCATTGCGCGGGGCTTCACCGTAAATGGTAACTACAATTGGGCCGACTTCACCGCAGAAGAAGATGCTGATTTCAGGGCAGGGTTCAACACACCCGAAAGCAGGCTTAGCGTGGGTTTGGGCAACCGCAAAATCACCAAGAACATGGGCTTCAATCTTAATTTCCGCTGGCAAGATGGCTTTCAATGGCAATCGTCTTATGGCACGTGGGAGGTGCCTGAGTTTGGCGTGTTTGATGCACAGATCAACTACAAACTTTCTTCGCTTAAATCTATGGTGAAAGTTGGGGCTACCAACTTGGGCGGTGGAGACTATCGCACCAACCTGGGTGCGCCCTTCGTAGGCCAGCAATATTATATCTCTATCACCTTCGATGAATTTTTAAAATAATCCGAGAATCATAAACCTACAGATATGAAAAACAACAGATATCTCTATATACTTCTGATCACGGTCCTCTTAGTGGGCGCGTGTGCACAAGAGCCGATCATTCCTGAAACTGTGGTGGTGGAAACCCCCGTGGAGACAGGCACAAAAGGCACTGCGGATTTTACCAAGTTCATTGCCATTGGCAATTCATTTGTGGCCGGAGTGCAGGGCGGTGCCTTGTTCACCGAGGGGCAGGATAATTCGCTTCCTGCCATCATGGCCAAACAATTTCAAATCAGTGGTATAGGTGGTGGGGCGTTCGTTCAACCAAGCATCAAAGCTACTTTAGGTTGGAATTTGTTTGTCCCACAACCCATATTAGGTCCACCATTTGATCCGACCAAGCGTGTTTTGGGAAGAATGCTGTTGCAAGGCGCAAGCCCACGGCCCACCCCGCAAGCGTATGCGGTTGGAAATTTTGAAGCAGTGCCAAATCCCCAGGTGAACCCAGCATTTATTTACATAGGGGGAAAAGCCACATTAAATAATTTTGGTGTTCCTGCCATCGTATTAGGGCAATCCTTGATAGCACAAACGGGTGCTTGGGCTGGGGCTGGTGCCGATCCACGGTTCAATCCTTTTTATGGCCGCCTTGCATTTCCTGGGGGCACTTCCACCATTATTGGGGATGCAGCGGCAGCGGGAGGAACATTCTTTATGTTTTGGCTGGGGCTTGATGACTTCTTTTTATACGCAGCATTTGGAGGTGATCCTGCAAGGGCACCGTTCACTACAGGCGATGCATTCACCGCTCAATATGGTGCCGCAATCGGAGCGTTACTTAACACACCACCTTCAACCATAAAAGGAGTAGTGGGCAACTTTC
>JAYVAI010000555.1:0-18087 GCA_043751075.1 Cyclobacteriaceae bacterium
TTCAATTATCGCCCTTCAAATAACTGGATTGTGTTTATTTTTTTCATGTGATAAAAATTCGGATGACCGACCATCTGTTGCACAACCTGCTTGTCGGCCTACTAGTATAATGTTTGGTGCACTGGAGAGTAAATACGAGTACAACACAGCTGGGCAATTAATTAAGTTTACTGATGGAATAACCTACATTAAGTATGAGTATGCCGATGGCAAAGCAATAAAATTGACCTACTATCGGAACAATGACGAAGCAAGCGTTAACTTAACAGACCTGATAGAATATAATGCAAATGGTCAATGGATAAAGCACTCATATACTGTGGCTGGAACCAATGACAAGCAGGAAAATACTGCTCAGTATGATGGAAATGGGAATCGGATAAAGATTATTACCACCGTAAATGGAAAATCTGTTAAGACCTACACCTTTGAATATTCAAATGGAAATTTGACAATGCAAATCATCGAGAATGATCTCTCTTATACCTATGAATATGACCTGAATCATGAAAATGAGCTTACAAACTTTGAGTCACTGGTTCGGTTTGGCTACACAGGTACGCAGTTCGGTATGGAGTCGACACCATCTAAGTATATGCTAAAAAAAGTTAATACGTTTTTGAAAGGATCTCCTACTCACAGCGCAGACTTTCATTACGAATACAATACGAAAGGATTTCCTACAAAATTGGAAATTTCTGGTGGTGACCTAAACGGAGATGGACAAGTTGATGCAAAAGATATTTATATATGGACATACCAGTATGATTGTCAATAAAATAGTTGTCCATTTTAAGACTGGACATTAATCAAGTCAACTCGTTTGAATGTAATGTACTGAAAGATTGTTGGTGACTTTCTCTGACTTGGCACATCAGTCTGAAGAGGAAACAAGCCCTGCTGATCAATCCCCATGTTATTGTTGGTCTCCTGTGTTATTGTTGGTCTCCCGACCAACAATCCAAAATCTCTCCCTCTATCTTTCTACAAAATTCCAAGAGTGAACTACATCGAGGAAAAAAAATAAAACCCTACATAATCCCAAACTTATAAACCGTTTTTTGCTTATACACGCCATCCGGTTTTAGCACCGTGTTTGGAAAAGTTGGTTGGTTGGGCGAGTCAGGAAAATGTTGCGCCTCTAAGCAAAAGGCCGAGCGGTATTCGTACTTCTTTCCTCCTTTTCCGACATCTTTGCCAGTAAGAAAATTGCCTGAGTAAAACTGCAAGCCAGGTTCGGTTGTCCACACTTCCATTGCCCGGCCAGAAGTTGGCTCTGTCACCGTGGCGGCCAACGCAAGTTCCCTTTCCTTTTTGTTGAGCACAAAATTATGATCATAGCCCTTGCCGTTTTTCAATTGCATGTCATCGGCTTCAATGCGTTCACCAATTTTTGTGGGCTTGGTAAAATCGAAGGGAGTCCCTTTCACAGGTTTCAATTCCCCTGTGGGGATCAGCCCATCATCCACTGGCAAAAACCGATCGGCATTAATTAACAGAGAGTGATCGAGTATGTTTCCATTGCCCTCTCCGGCCAAATTGAAAAATGAATGATGAGTCAAGTTCAAAACCGTTGCCTTATCGGTGTTGGCTTCATACTCGATAACCAATTCGTTATCATCGGTGATGGAATAAGTCACCTTCACGGTAAGGTTTCCCGGATATCCCTCTTCACCGTCCCGGCTTGTATAATATAGTTCAAGGCTGTTGTCCGAAATTTTTTCTGCACTCCAATAGACATTGTGAAACCCATTAGGGCCACCGTGCAGGGCGTTTGTTCCATTGTTAATATTCAATTGATATTCCTTGCCATCCAAAGTAAATTTTCCCTTGGCTATGCGGTTGCCATATCGGCCAATGAGTGCGCCAAAATACGCGTTGCCGTTTAGGTATTGCCAGGCAGAATCATAACCCAGCACCACATCACCAAGTTTTCCGTTTTTATCGGACACCCAAAGTGAAATCACTTTTCCGCCAAAGGGTGTTACGGTTGCCATCATCCCGTTTTTATTGATCAGTGTGTCCACCCGCTGAGGCGCAATGCTGTTTGCATTATTTTGTTGCATACGATCTTCGGTTTTTTTGGTGGAACATCCTGCGGCCAGCAGAACAACTAATCCGATGTATATTATTTTCATTATGGTAATATTAACACGAGTTGGGCAAATGCTAAAACTTTGATCAGACAAAAATGGCTACCTCCCAAAATCATCCTGCACGCGCACAATGTCGCTTTCATCGGAAGGATTGTTTGCATCGGTGTGCTGCCATATCTCAGCAATCATTCCCCACCCACCAGCAAGCCCCACTAACCGATGGCGTTGTCCTTGTTGCAGCCGTATGATCTCTCCTACCAAAAGAGATTTCACATCACCCTGCTTATCGGAATCGCTCGTGGCCACACCCGCAGTGCCTGCCACCAATTTCCAGATTTCTGCACGCCTGTGATGATATTGCCACGACAAGCGTTTATTGGGTTCAACCATCAGTATCTTCGGGCTAAGCTTTCCGCTAATCTTTAAAGAAGAGAAATCCACATCCGGAAAATACTTGGCCGAAAAGGAAGCCGCTTGAGTTTCATCCAACACAAAAAAACCACCCCAGGGCCGGTGAAAATCTTTTGACACAACCGTAAAGCCTTCATGTTTTAAGTAAGAAGCAACGGAAGCAAAAACTTGCTCCCTCCCGCCAGTGAGTGACAATTCCAATTCGTTCATAATTTTTATGGATAGAAAATTAACGGATGCAATTTAGTTAACTGATGTTACCCGAAAACCAAATTTCATAGTTTTTTCTCAGCGAAACTTCGTGCCTGCCTTGCGCGCCTTTGGGAGAGGAAAATCTTTCAGCACCAATTTGATTCCCTTGCGTATGTTTTGTTCCGACAAGTCGGGATTCACTTCCATATAGGCATCCATTGAAATGATTTTGCTTTAAAAAAAACCATGAAGTACATTGGTTCAGTTTTTCCTGCGTGGCTGGGATTGGACACCTTCAGCGAACAAGCAGGCTTTGCACTAAAAAAGAAAAGGGTTGATGAGAGATAATTATCCTTCTTTTTTAGGGAAACAGAAAAAGGGTGTCCATTTTTTTTATTTATCGCTGTTGCGCTTATGACTTGAACACTGTCCATAATTATTAATGTTCGCTTCATTCGTGTCGTCTTGTAGCCTGACCGCAAACATTTACTATCGATGATACCACCTAACTACTAACTCCTTTTCACTCCCTCATACTCCCTTGTCAATTCCTTAACAATATCCCCCATCGGCCTTATGCTCTTCACGTGCTCAATGGCAGGGCCCGCACACCACACAGTTTTATAGGTGGCGCTAAACGCGGCCTTCTCCACTTGCTTCATGCCCCGGTATGCAATCAACATCTTCGCGTATTTTTTTAGTGTCTTGTTATTGTTGAGGATGCGCTCAAGCCAGTTGGCCTCGGTGCCTAATTGCTGCACGTAAGGCGTATTGATCACCGTAAGGGCCGAGCCTGAAAGTTTTGTGGTCATCACAATATCTTTCTCGCCATAGTCCACCATCGCCTGTTTGTACTCGTGCGAAATATCGGCTTCATCGCACGCAATAAAGATGGTGCCCACCGAGGCCCCGGCCGCGCCCCAATCCATCACTTGCTTCAAGTCTTTTCCGTAGGCAATGCCGCCAGCCGAGATCACCGGTATGTTGCAATTGGATTTTAATAATCGTACCAGCTCCTCGGGCGAAAGTTTACCGGCATGTCCACCGGCACGGTTGTTCACGGCTATTACCGCATCGGCCCCCAGGCCCTCAACTTTTTTTGCGTACTCCAAATCCACCACATCGCAAAATACTTTTATGCCCAAGGGTTTGCATTGATCTATTACCTCTTTCGGGTTGCCCAGCGAAGTGATTATGTAGGCTACCTTTAGTTCAAGCAATGTTTTAAGCTGTCCGTGATATTTCAAGTTGGACTTGTTGACGATGAGATTTACGCCAAACGGTTTATTTGAAAAAGATTTTATCTCCTTAATAGCTGTGCGCAGTTCATCATCCGTGCGATAGTTAAGAGCGGGAAATGCGGCCGTCACTCCATGGGCGAGGGCTGCCTTTATCATTTTTGTGTTCGAGATCAGGAACATGGGCGCCACGATTATCGGGAAATCGATGCCAAGCATTTTGTCGAGGGTCATGGGTTGGGGATTGGGGATCAGAAGTCAGAATTTGAGTTTGAATTTGTCTTTGAATTTGAGTTTAATAAAGTGAACTAACTTTTGGTTCTGGCTTGTCCAGATTAGAGATTAGATCATGGGTCATTTGTTTTTTATTCTCCTCTCCCACTGCTCGGCCAGTTTCTTTTTCCTTATCTCTCCATTGTTGATCAACTGAGTTAGCCGGGCATTCGTTGTTCCTTTTGATGTGAGGTGATAGCAGCCACAATCTTCGCATTGATAAACTGTTATGGGGCCACCACCTGCGCTGTATTCAAAATTAATATGGGCTTCTATCAGGGCATCTTCGGCAAGTTGTTGGGTTGCGTACAGCCGCTTGCCAGTGGGGCATTTAATTGTTGCTTTCAAGTAATTTCTATTCATCCAATGTTAAGAATAATTGGCGGTACACGTCTTGTCGGAACAGTTACATTGATGCTAATCTTCTAAATCATTGTAAAGTCGCTTTAAATCGTTAATAACTGTTGGGATATTAATAGGTATCGTAAAGCTACCACCGTGCCCAATACTATTTCGTTGCTTATAGTAACTATTGATCAGTTGATAATCTTTTCCATTTATTTCCGAAAGCAATGCTACTCTATCCATAAGCGCTATACCATCTTTTCGTTTATGCAAGATGAACCATGTCCTTTTATATTTCCAGTCCGTTAGGTTTGCAAATTTTGAGTCAATTAGATTTTCTGACAAACTACGAATCCTATCCTCAAGTCGGGTAAACATGAAAAGAAAATATGATTGGTCGTTTAGCTGCCTTTTTCTTGCATACTCAGCCTCCTTTCTATTAAAGCCTCTGGTTCGAGCTTGTGTCTCAAGTCTTGAGTATGTGTTGTCTATCTCATCGTAGATATTACCTAATTCGTCAAAAATGGTCATCTACGAAGGCACTATTTTAGTTTGAGCAATTGAAGGAAAGATTGTTTGGTGAAGTCAAGACCATTTCTCTTGTCGCTATTATACAATTTCCATTTAGGGGTTTTAAATGGTTCAGATGTATCAACTAATGTATAGCTTCCATGGGGTGAAAGAATATCAATTCTACCGTTTACGCCAATAATCCAAAGCCCTTTAGGCTTAATTGTCAAAACTATCCTATCGTCTTTGTAAATGTCTGCTGTATCGATCTCAACTGGCGGTATGTTAAACTGCCCCATTAATTCCTCATACATTAATACCTTTCCACCGGTCTTAATTGAATATTCAGTATGTTTTGTCCAACTCTTAATAGTTGAATAAAGGTCGGAAATCCTCTTTATCCAATCCCTAACTCCCCTTTCAACCTGACTTCTATCAATCTTCACACCTTCTGTAATAGTCATAGCTATTTACTTTTTATTTAAACAAATATAGCCATATAGCCTATTGAAAGATTCATCTTCAATAAATTCTATGGTTCCTTGCACAAATTTTTCCAATGCTTTGAGAATTTATTCTTAATCCTGTGAAGCTAATCCATGCCATGCTTACCTATTCACTTAGTGTAATTATATTTGCGCACGTTTTATGATAGAATACTTAGAAAGCCTGAACGAACCGCAGCGTGAAGGTGTGATCAATACAGAGGGTGCGTGCATGATCATTGCGGGAGCGGGCTCAGGCAAAACACGCGTTCTCACCCTTCGCATAGCGCACTTGATGCATAGTCAACAGGTGGACCCATTCAACATCATGGCCCTCACCTTTACCAACAAGGCTGCCAAAGAAATGCGCGAGCGGATTGAAACATTGGTGGGCTCCGATGCACGCAATTTATGGATGGGCACTTTTCACTCTGTGTTTGCCCGCATACTCAGGGCCGAAGCACAACACTTGGGCTATCCAAATAATTTTACGATCTACGATACAGACGATTCCAAATCGCTGCTGAGAAGTGTAGTGAAAGAAATGGGCTTGGATGAGACACAATACAAAGTCAATGCGGTTTATAACCGTATATCGTCAGCCAAAAACAAATTGATCTCCTGGCAGGATTATTTAAGCAATCCGCTCTTTCTTGCCGATGATGCCGCCAACATGCGGCCCGAGATCGGAAACATTTACAAAGCCTATTCGCTCCGGTGCTATAAATCGGGCGCGATGGATTTTGATGACCTCCTTTTTAACACCGATAAACTTTTCAAAGAGCACTTGCAGGTGCTTAACAAATACCAGCACCGGTTTCAATATCTGTTGGTGGATGAATTTCAAGATACCAACCTGTGTCAGTATTTTATCATTCGCAAGCTGGCCTCGGTGCGGCAAAACATCTGTGTGGTGGGCGATGATGCCCAAAGCATCTACGCATTCCGTGGGGCCGATATTTCCAACATCCTCAATTTCGAAAAAGATTATCCAGACTTGCGCATAATCAAGCTCGAACAAAACTACCGGTCCACACAAACCATTGTCGAGGCTGCCAATTCGGTCATTGCCAAAAACAAAGCACAACTTCCCAAAAACGTGTGGACTGCCAATGAAGAAGGGAACCTGATCGAGTTGATCAAAGCTGTATCCGATAATGAAGAAGGAAAACTAATTGCCTCTTCCATCTTTGAAGAGAAGATGCAGCAGCAATATAAGTTCAGCGACTTTGTTGTGCTGTACCGCACCAACAGCCAATCGCGCGCCATTGAGGAATCGCTGAGGCGGATGAACATCAAATACAAAGTGGTGGGCGGCCTCTCCTTCTATCAGCGCAAAGAGATAAAAGATGTGTTGGCTTATTTGCGATACTCCATAAATCAACAAGACGAGGCATCGTTCCGCAGGATCATCAATTATCCCAAGCGCGGCATTGGCGACACCACGATCGACAAAATTGTTGTAGCCGCCAATGATCACGCCATTTCCATTTGGGAAGTGTTGCAAAATGCAACTTCCTTTTTGGGAAGCAGGCCATCGGGACTTATTGACGACTTCGTTACGAAGATCAAACGGTTTGGTATCGAAATACAAAATAAAGACGCTTATGAGGCAGCCGCAGAAATCGCCAAGTCATCGGGCTTGCTAAAAGAATTGTATGAAGACAAAACCGTAGAGGGCCTGAGCCGCTACGAAAACGTGCAGGAACTTCTCAACGCCATAAAAGAATATGTAGAAGATCCTGAAAAAGAAGACAAAGGGTTGGGGGCATTTCTGCAAGAAGTGTCGCTACTAACGGGGCAAGACGAAAACAAAGATGCTGATCCCGACAAGGTAACGTTGATGACCATACACATGGCCAAGGGGTTGGAGTTCAAAAATGTTTATATCGTGGGGTTGGAAGAAGACCTGTTCCCATCTCAAATGATGTTGAGCAGCCGCTCGGAACTGGAAGAAGAGAGAAGACTCTTTTATGTGGCCATCACGCGTGCAAAAAAGAAACTGTTCCTCTCCTACGCACTCACCCGTTACCGGTTTGGCCGCTTGAAAAACTGTGAGCCCAGCAGGTTTTTGGATGATGTGAACAGCCGTTATATAAAAGTAAGCACGAAGTTTGGTGGTCTGGATTCAATGCCTACCAACTCAAATTTTGCAAAGAGTTTTGTGAGCGGCATGAAGAAAACCATAAGCTCGCAGCCGGCACCTAAAGCAGTAGCTTACAAACCCGCAGCAGACTTTGCCCCCAGCGACACCACTTCGCTGAGAGAGGGCATGAAGGTGGAGCATCCTAAGTTTGGATTCGGTTCGGTATTGAAAATTGAACAGGTAGGTGCTGAGCGCAAAGCAAAGATCAATTTTACCGATTTTGGTGAGAAGACCTTATTGCTTAGCTTTGCGAAGCTAAAAATACACCTCAATTAGCCTTTCATGATAGGAGAATATAACACAGCACGCGAGCAGATCATTTTAAAAGAGTATGGCCGCAATGTTCAGAAATTGGTAAACTACATTCGCACCGTGCCCGATAAAAAGAAGCGGACCGAATTGGCCACCACATTAATTGAATTGATCAAGCAACTGGCGCCTGTTGCCAAAGAAGCGCAGGAAAACCCACAGCGCATGTGGGATGATCTATATATCATGGCCGACTTCAACTTAGATGTTGACAACCCCTTTACAACCCCCGACCGTACTATCCTGTTCAAGAAGCCGCGCAAAATGGAATATCCGCAGAACGATGTGCGGTTCAGGCACTATGGAAAGAATATCGAGAAACTTGTTAAAGAAGCAATAAAAAAAGAAGACCCACAGGAGCGCGAGGAAGCCGCCATTTATCTGGGCAAGCTGATGAAAACATTTTATGGTGCCTGGAACAAGGAAACGTTGGATGACTCCGTGATCGTAAAAGACCTTGCCATACTATCACAAGGAAAGCTCGTGTTGAATTTAGACAAAGTGCGCGAAGACAATTTGTTTGAGAAGTTGTACCGCGAACAGAGGAAGACCGTACAACGGCCTCAAGGCGGTGACAATCGCAATAACCCACGGGGCAATAGGCCTTTCAAAAAGAACCGTCACCAACACCGCAGACGCGATCAATGAGTTCGTTTAAAATTAAGGGAGGACTCCGCTTGAAAGGGGAAATCGTCCCGCAAGGAGCCAAGAACGAAGCCCTTCAGGTTCTATGTGCTCCCCTTCTCACTTCCGAGCCTGTCACCATCCACAACATCCCGGATATCATTGATGTAAATAAACTTATTGATTTGGTGAGTGACTTGGGATGCAAGGTTGAAAAACTCCAACCGGGATCGTACCGCTTCACCGCATCGCACATAAACACTGGGTTTTTAAAAACTGCCGAGTACAGAAAAAAAGCATCTGCTTTGCGCGGATCGGTGATGTTGCTTGGCCCCATATTGGCCCGGTTCGGTGAAGCAACCATTCCCAAACCAGGCGGTGACAAAATAGGAAGGAGAAAGTTGGACACACACTTCATGGGCTTTCAAAACTTAGGTGCCAAATTCAATTACAACGCAGAGGAGAATTTATTCAACATCGATGCCGCGCACCTGAAAGGTTGCTACATGTTGTTGGACGAAGCATCGGTGACGGGCACGGCCAACATTATTATGGCCGCAGTACTCGCCACCGGCACCACTACCATTTACAACGCAGCCTGCGAACCTTATCTTCAGCAACTTTGCCTAATGCTCAACCGCATGGGCGCAAAGATCAGCGGCATCGGTTCCAACTTATTGACTATTGAAGGAGTTGAAAAACTCGGTGGCACCGAGCACACGCTGCTTCCCGATATGATCGAGATTGGAAGTTTCATTGGCTTGGCCGCTATGACCCAATCAGAAATAACCATAAAAAATTGCCGTTTGGATATGCTCGGCATCATTCCGGAAATATTTAGAAGGCTCGGCATAAAAATGGAATTCCGTGGCGATGACATTTATATTCCCGCACAGGAACATTATGAAATTGAAACCTTCATTGACGGCTCAATCCTAACCGTGGCCGATTCTCCGTGGCCTGGTTTCACACCCGATTTGTTGAGCATCGTGCTGGTGGTGGCCACGCAGGCAAAAGGCACCGTGCTCGTTCACCAGAAAATGTTTGAGAGCCGCCTCTTCTTTGTTGACAAACTAATAGACATGGGCGCTCAGATTATTTTGTGCGATCCACATCGTGCCACAATTATCGGCCTCGATCGCAAGCAACTTTTGCGCGGGATAAAAATGTCGTCACCCGACATACGCGCTGGTGTTGCCCTGCTCATTGCAGCCTTATCTGCACAAGGTGAAAGCGAAATTTCCAATGTGGAACAAATAGATCGGGGCTACCAGGATATTGAAGGAAGGTTGAAGAAGTTGGGGGCTGTGATTGAAAGACAGTTGGCCTGAAATTTTTTCTTAGCGGAAATCAATTTCGTTTACTATCTTGAATGCAATGAAATTCGTTTCAATATTCCTTTTTATTTCATTCCTATTACTATCCAAAATCTACGCCCAGGATTATAGGTCGGGGTTTGTGATTTTAGAATCAAAGGATACGCTTAGGGGATACATTGCGTTTAGAGAGAATGATCAAAGGTTCAATTCTTGCATATTCAAGGGCTCGATAGAAGAAGATGCTGTAGAATTTGGTGCAAGCCAATTGCTCGGCTATGCTATAAATGGTGAAGCATTGTTCCTTCGGTTAAAATTGCCCGAATCCGACCCCGCAAATAAAATTTCCTTTAGCGAGGTCCTCTTTAATGGCCGTGTGTCTTTACTGAAATCCTATTTTGACTTCTACATTCAAAAGGGCAACAACATTGCAAGGCTTGGTAGCAAGGAGAAAAACAGAGGATATATTAGCACTTTAAAGAATTATTTAAGCGACTGTCCAGAAATAAAAGTAGAAATAGAAAACTCTGAAATCAGTGACTATTCCCTGCTTCAACTTTTAAACAGGTACACTCAGTGTATCTCTGGCAACACTCAAATTTTTAACATCAATAAGCCCAAGTTCAAATTTGTTGTTGGCCCCATTGTGGGAGTCAGTGATAAAACTTTAAAGGGCTATGCCACTACCGCTAAATTTATTAACGTAAATCAATTTTCAAAAAGCACATCTCCATTTGCAGGGATATCACTTGAGGCAAGCTCTCCAAGAAGGAGTGATTATTGGTTTGCAAACATAGATTTGCTATGGGGTGCCTACAGTTTTAAGTCATTAAGGATTCAACCCAATGAAGTGTTTGTTGTGATCTTTGACTACGAAGCAATTTTTCTTCCCGTTTCGATAGGCTATAGAATTCCGTTGATAAGAAATTCGGTAAAAGCAATTTTTGAAATGGGTGGAACCATGCAATTCATTTCCGTGAAGGAAAATTTCATGCAGACTGAGATAGGAACCGGCAACCGTATAGACATTGATCGCAAGCAACCCTTTGTGCCGCTTCGATCTGCCTTTACTCCGTTCCTTTCAGTTGGCTTATCAAAAAGTATTGGAAAAAAAATTACTCTGAAATTAAAAGGAAGATTTGAACATGGCGGTTTCATTGTGAGCAACGACAATCTACTTCAATCAACCGCGTCCATCAATATTAGCGCTGCTTATCAACTTACACGATGAGTGTCCCACGTAAATTTTTATTCTACCCTCTCCTTTTTCTTCTGAGCCAATGCACGGAAGACGCGGATTTGTTTACTCGGGATTATCCCATCATTGTAACAGAAGAAGTTATCAACATAAGCCCGGAAGGGGCATTGTTCAGTGCCACTGTTTTAAATCAAGGAAAGGTACCGATTGATGATCATGGGTTTGTATGGGGAACTTTTGGTGGATCATTAGATATCGCTTTTTCAGAACGAAAATCACTTGGCTCCCTGCAAGGCGATAAATTCGAAGCGGTCATTTCCTCCACATTGGAAACAGATAAAGATTATCATGTTCGCTGTTATGTAAAGGTTGGCACCAAGGAAATATATGGACCAAAAGTATTCTTCAAAAGCCTTGGAAGCAAAGGCCCACAAATAATTTCGTTCAGTCCAACCGAGGCTAAGCTGCTAGATACCTTACTTATCGTTGGCAAAAACTTTAGCTACCTGAGGCATGTCAATAAAGTAAAGGTGAATGAAATTGATGCCGATATTTTGGATGCCACAGACACATTAATAAAAGTCCAAATTCCAATTGCACTGGAGGAATCATCGGCTACTGTTTCCGTCTCCGTTCAGGGCAACAAATCTGTGGCAAGCGAACAATTAAAACTAAAAGCACCATCTATTTTAGCGGTGAGCAAAAACAAAATCAAATTTTGTGACACCCTTATGCTTACGATCTCGCCTGTTCATCCCTCTACCCTATCGGTAATGAAAGTTTCCTTTAATGATGCCAATTCTACGCCTTTTAAAATGGAAGGCAATAGTAAAATATTTGTAATGGTTCCCGCAATACCACCCACCAACTTAGTGACCGTTAAGTTAAAGTTGAAAAAAGCAGAGTCGCTATATCAAACACAGATAGAGCTAAAAATTCCATCAATCACATCGGCAGATTCATCACCCAAAACATACGGAGACACGATAACTTTCAATGCGGATTATATTCCTGAATGCAGTTTATTGGCCATGATAAACGGAAGCAGTACGCCATTTTTAAAAACTCCAGGCAAGAATACCATAAAGGTAATTGTTCCATACAGCGTGAGAGGATCGGAAATTAAGGCAACATTACTTTCTGAACAATTTGTTCTAACCGAAAATATTTTCCAGCGATATGTTAAGATTGAATCTATACTTCCCAATGAAGGAACTTTCGGAGAATCAGTATTAATCAAGGGAAAGGGGTTTCATCCGGAGTTGACAGAAGCAAAGATAAATGACATCATTAGCATTTATAATGGAAGCAATTCTTCAGGATATTATTTTATAGTGCCATTTAACTTAATAAACCTCGGAGCAAATGGTGGGCTTGTTAATGTTAATGTAACGGTTGACGGAGTCAGTGAAATAAAAGTCAATGCTTACAGGTACTTGCCACCAGTAGTAAATAGTATCTTTCAAGATGAAAGGATAATTGGATTGGTTGGGTCAAACTTCAATCCAAATAGGGAATTTAATAAGTTGAAAGTCGGAAATTATATAAGGTCAGCAAATTATGCATCCTCAAGTGATTTACTTTTTTCATTCGAAATACCACAGGATAGTGTTGCGGATAAGTATATGTATAAAAGCGAGGTCCATAAAGCCAGTCTTGATGTAAACGGGCAAACCATATCAACAACTACAAATTGCTCTTTAAGCTATTTCGGGCCGTGGACACAACTTTCTGATTTTCCAGGTCAAGAACGGAGTGGAGCAATTATTTTCAATGCGGATGGGTATATTTATTATGGTATGGGTAAAAATCATAGTGGGGAAGCATTGAAAGACTTCTGGAAATATTCGATAGATTTTAACGAATGGTCAAGGTTAAATGATTTTCCCGGTCAGGCTCGTTTTAATTCCTCGATTTTCAAAAAGCAAGACTTAATGCATTTGGCTTTTGGAGAGAATTCTACTCAATTATTCGATGAGGAATGGTTTTATCATTCAGTTGTAGACGCGTGGATTAAAGTTGGAAATTCTCCAGCAGGACCCAATTCAAGATTAATTCCACTTAATTTCGATTACTACCAAAATGGCAATCCAATTACACTTTTTACTGGAGGAACCCTAGGAAGCACTACGTGGGGGTATGGTGGAGGTGTAAGTGGAGAATGGAAGAAACTTGAATCATTACCGATTGAACCTACTAATGGAATAACCTTAGGCTATTCGATTCCTTATGTATTTAATTCAGCATCTGGAACATATTTTACATTTGATCCGCTTTCGAGGGCTTGGATACAGGGAAATATCTTTGATGCGATTGAGGTTAATGACTTTTTGTTTACTGATTTTGGTAATATGTTTACAGTAAACAGCCAAAATGGAAAGATTAGGGAATTATATTCTCAAAATGAATTTGTGTCAAGATTGCCTGATTCTGATCAACCAGTTTATGCTATTTACCACAGATTTAGTTTATTCCACTTCCTAAAAGGCACCAAACTTTTTTCATTTGATCTGGAGAGGTATAGCCAAGTCAAATAGCCTACCCCTTCTTCATCACATACTTCTCCAAAAAAGCTCTGGCATCCAATACCTCAATTTTAGAAAAGTAAAAATCACTTTTATCTTCAGTGACAATGCATTCGCATTTCACGTTTTCGGCCGAGTAATACTCAAGCCCATCTTCAAAATCGTGAACGGATTTATTTTGAATGGCATCTTCTGTAATCTTTCTGTCCACAGCGGCAATCTCTAAATTGGCCACCAGCATCTCCAATTTCTTCTTTGCCATGGTTGCTCCGCTTTTCTTTTCCGAAAAGTAAAATGCAATGGCCAAGCAAATGGGAGATGTAAAAACCTGAAACTTTGAATTGTCGCTCAAGCCAAGTACACGAGAGGAATAGGTGAACAATGGATATTCTTTGTTCAACACCGAAACAAGGATATTCGCATCCAAAAAAATTCTCACTTCTTGGATTTAAAGTATTCCTTTTTCATTGACTTTACTGACCTGGCTTTGGTAAGATACTCAACATCACCTTCGGATACTTTGCTTACCCAATCTGCAATAGGCAAATCTTCCAATTGGGTGTAGTTTCCACTGGTGATTTTGGAATATAAAAATTCGGTGAGGCGCGATAAACTTATGTTGTTGGCATCGGCAAATCTTTTGGCCTTGCCTATTATATCTTCGTTGAAGCTGAGTGTGATTTTTGCGTCCATTGCTGTGATTAATTTAGTTATACGACAAAAATAATATTTCTATACGTACAAACAAATTAAAATCAAAAAAAATTACAAGCTTATCTTAACCCCTACTGGGCAATGATCGGATCCATGAAATTGATCATAAATTAAAGCATCCTTGACTTGACCCAATATTTTTTCAGAAACAATAAAATGATCAATGCGCCAGCCCACATTTTTGGCTCGGCCATTGGTTACAAAATTCCAATAGGAATATTTTACCGTGTTCGGATATAGATGGCGGAAGGTATCCACAAAACCTGCATTGAGTAGTTTATCAAACCCATCTATCTCTTGCTGCGTGTAGCCTGCCGATTTATTATAATTTTCCTTTGGCCGGGCAAGGTCAATAGGCTTATGCGCCACATTAAAATCACCACAGATGATCACTGGCTTTCTACGGTTCAGCCAAAGAATATATTCGCGAAAGGCATCATCCCACCCTTGCCGATACTCAAGCCGTGCAAGCTCTTCGCCCGAGTTGGGCGTGTAAACAGTAACCATAAAATAGGTTGAAAATTCTGCTGCTATCACCCTGCCTTCCTGATCATACTCTTCAATGCCCATATCGTAGGTCACATCAATAGGCTCTGTCTTGCTAAGTATGGCCGTGCCCGAATATCCCTTTCTTGCCTTTGATGAATTGGCATACGACTTATATTCAGCAAATAGCTGCAATGCCAAAAGGGTTTCTTCTTTGGCGGCTTTTGTCTCTTGCAGGCAGATTACATCGGGTGCCATCGCCCGCACATTGTGAACAAATTCTTTTTTTAAAATCGCACGGATGCCGTTTACATTCCAGGAAACAAAGTGCAGTGAAGACATGGTAAGAAGTAGAGTTAAATGAATTATAAGAGGGCTCGAATAGCAATTGACAAATTACAATTGACAAATTTACCACCCAGTATCCAGCATCAAGAATCTAGCATCAAGAATCTAGCATCTAGCATCAAGAATTTAAAAATGATATCTCACAAAAGCTTCGATCGCTTCATACTCGGCCAAGCCTAAAAGATTGTAAGCATCTGCAGTGGCATGATTGCGGTCTTCGGCACGCACCCAGAATTCCCTCTTGTCGCTACCTGGAAATACCGCACTGTCCTTTTGGGATTGATGTTTGAACACCGCCCTGCGTTTGCGCATGAGTTCGTCCGGGCTTAGCGGCACGGCCATTTCTATTTGATCAATATCCCACTCTTGCCACGCACCGCGATAGAGCCACACATAGCAATCTTTCATATAATCATTGTGCCTTATCCGGTCAATGGCTTGATAAATTGCAGAGAGGCAAACGCGGTGCGTGCCATGCGGATCGGAAAGATCGCCTGCCGCATATATCTGGTGTGGTTTTATTTGTTCAATCAAATCAACAATGATCTGGATATCTTTTTCACTCAACGGTTTCTTTTTCACTGTGCCGGTTTCGTAGAAAGGCATATCGAGAAAATGTGCGTTGGTATCGGGTATGCCCGTGTAGCGGCAGCCGGCTTTCGCTTCGCCCCTGCGAATCATCCCTTTTATCTTCATCACTTCGAGGCTGTCCACATCGCCAGGTTTTTTTTGCCGTATGTCTTTAACAATTTTTTCATAAAACTTTTCACCATCGGCTTTGCTCAATCCAAAGGAGTGATTGAAGTCGCGCACAAAATCTGCGAAGCGAATGGCATCGTCATCAAACACGGCAATGTTGCCAGAAGTTTGATAGGCCACATGCACATTGTGACCTTGATCAACCAACCGGATGAATGTGCCTCCCATCGAGATCACATCGTCATCGGGGTGTGGACTGAAAATGATAACCCGTTTTGGAAATGGCTTTGCGCGCTCGGGCCGGTTCGAGTCATCGGCATTGGGTTTGCCTCCAGGCCATCCGGTGATGGTGTGTTGCAGCGAGTTGAATATTTTTATGTTTACTTGATAGGCCGATCCGTATTCGGTAATGATGTCGCCCATGCCGTGCTCCATGTAATCGATGTTGGTCAGTTTCAACACGGGCTTCTTTAGTTTGAGGCCCAACCAAACCAATGCTTTCTGAATTAATTTTTCATTCCAATCCACGCTATCCACCAGCCAAGGAGTGTTGATGCGCGTGAGGTGCGAAGAAGCTGCTTCGTCAAGTATTACTTGTGTGTTGTGGTGGTTCTGTAAGAAAGTAGAAGGTATCTGATCGGTGACTGGGCCTTCCACTGCTTTCTGCACAATGGGTGCTTTGCCTTCGCCCCACGCCATCATGATGATCCTTTTTGATTTCAAGATAGAACCTACGCCCATCGTGATTGCTTTTTTGGGAACATTCTCCTCACCAAAAAAATCACTGGCTGCATCAATGCGTGTAACCTGATCTAACGTGATCATGCGTGTAGGCGACTTCTCGGAGGAACCGGGTTCGTTGAAACCAATGTGGCCGGTGCGGCCAATGCCCAGCACCTGCAAATCAATTCCACCCAATGCCTCAATTTTGGCATCATAGCTCCGGCAATATTCAGACACTTTTTCTTTGGGCAAAGTGCCGTTCGGAATGTTGATATTTTCTTTTGGAATATCAATCTCATTGAGAAGGTGCTCATTCATGAAGCGCACATAGCTTTGCAGCGAGCCCGGGTTTATCGGGAAATATTCATCTAAGTTGAAGGTGATCACATTTTTAAAACTCAGCCCTTTTTTATGAAGGGCAACCAGTTCGGCATATACACGCGTAGGGGTAGATCCTGTGGCCAACCCCAATACGCAAGGTTTGCCATCGGCTTGCTTTTGTCGGATAAGGGCGGCCATCTCATTGGCAACAAATACAGAAGCCGCAATAGAAGTTTCAAAAATTTTGGTTGGGATTTTTTCGGATACAGACATTAGGCTCATAAGATAAATAGTTGTGTTAATTCGGAAATGAAATTTTGCCCATAGATATAGAAGGGATTTTTGACCGGTTTCCAAAGTGCAGCTTCCCTCCCGCCACAGCCTCGTTGGCAAGCACAGCAAATAAAACGGCTTCCTTGGCATCGCCTGAAATTCCCAATTCATCCATGCTATAAAATTGAACGGATGGAAGAAACTCCTTTATCCATTGCACCATAAGCGGATTGTGCGCTCCACCGCCACTGAGGTATAACTTAAATTTCTTCTTGCCCCTGATTACTTTTTTCATAGCCATTACCATTGTCGCGGCACTAAATCTTGTAAGTGTGGCCAGCAAATCTTGCAAGGCTAAATTTTTTGTGTTGCTTGCTTCTTGTGCTTTCCTCACATACTCCATGTTGAACAATTCAGGGCCCACAGTTTTAGGAAATCCCAAATTAAAAAAACCATTTGACATAAGTGCGATTAATAATTCGTTGTTGAAAGTTCCTTTGTATGCCAGGTGCGAATCTTTGTCGAATTGAATATCGCTTCGGTACTGCCGCACGGTTTGATCCAACAAGGTATTGGCCGGGCCTGTGTCGGTAACAAATACTTTAGCAGAATCCATAGACATTGGCAAGTAGGTAAAATTTCCGATCCCGCCAAGGTTAAGCATAATGCGGTCTTCACCTTTTTTTGAAAAGAGCATATAATCTCCATACACGGCAAGGGGTGCGCCCTCGCCTCCTTTAGCAATATGCTTTTGCCTAAAATCACTAATGGTGATGATCCCTGTTTTGGCAGCAAGGTGATCGCCATCGCCAATTTGAAGTGTGGAGTTTATTGTTGCTTTGGGCGTAATGGACT
>JAYVAI010000556.1:0-2496 GCA_043751075.1 Cyclobacteriaceae bacterium
TCCGTCCCCCCACAAAATCCACGCGCTTCGGGCTTTCCTCTACTATCCCGGGCCGAAGTACATCGTACATAAATTGTACAAGTTATTTTGAAAATTTCCGTAAGATAGTCGGAATATGAAATCTTTATGCAGGGGATAAAACGCAGAGAGCCTGCCTACCGGCAAAGGCAGGCGCAAAGGTTCGCAGAGAGATTTTAATACAAGACGCTCTGCGCAACTCAGCGCCTGCTGCGTTTTAAAAAAGAGGCGCCTGCCCGTTTGGAATTATCGAAAGCGAAGTTGATGAACAAACTAAACAAGTGTTCACTTCTGTAAAACCCCCTGTTCACAATTATACAATCCTGAACACATCGGTAGAGATTTCCTTGGATTTTTCAATGATTTTTGAGGCAGGAAAAAAGTGAACGGTTATTGCTACCAAAATTCTTAAAAACCAAAACCTATGGCAACAACACGAAGTTCTTCATCAAGCTCAACCCTGCTGGTGATAATCATTCTCATACTCACTTTCCCTATTTGGATCGGGATTGGTGGTGCGCTCTTTGGCATTGTGGCCGGGCTTTTTGGTGTAGCCATTGGTTTGGTTGCTGCACTGTTTGCCGGAGTTGTCGCACTCATTGCCTTGCCCTTCAAAATACTTTTCGGCTGGGGCGATTGGTCGTGCCGTTGGCCGGATGGGTTTGGCTTTCATGGCAATGGTTATGTGTGGCTGGCGGTGTTGATCTTTGCCGCACTGGTGATCAACAGGAAAAAAAAATAATTTTCGCGGCTGTGTTAGTCTCTAAGTTTTTTTCAGCAGCCTACATTCCTATTAATTCCTGAAGGCTATAAATTTCATCAAGTGCTATAAATGATAAATTTTTCCCATCGATAACCTCAAAATCCTTTCGTTGTGCATCCGTGAGGGCAGCGATCTCGTTAAATTTTTCAAGCGGAATAATAAAGGTTCTGTCGTTTGATAAAGAAAGCAACATTGCCCAATTACTTAAAAACTGTACGTCCTTGATTTCAACCATTTTTATTTCCGTACTCATTTTCTTATTGCTTTTACTTTCTTATTGGAATAAAACAAGTCCAGTTGTTTCTGTAGTGTTTCTTTGTTGGCTATAATAAAATTTTCAATCTCCAGTAATTCGCGACTATTGAAGTCTCCCTTTTTACTCTCATCGAGTTGTATTGAAGGCTCGATCCAAAATTTGCAAGCCCTTTTAAAGCCTCTACGATTATGTGTAACATGAACATGGCGTCTGGCTTCATAAATATCTGAGCCGTAAATCAGGAAAACGTACTTGGCGAGGATCAATAGTTTTCCCATTGGAACTCATTACTTACTTTACAAAAATAAGCATTATGAGGCAGGAATATCAACACATGGCTGCATTTGTTGAAAGATTGAAAATCTGTGATACAGCAACAATGAAAAGTAGTAATTTCAAAACCCAAGCTCCATCTTCATGCCAACCAAATGATTCTTCAGGGCGTCTTGCCAGGTGATATCGGCATCCCAGGTTTTGCCAAGAAAGAGGTTGCCATATTCGATGTGCTTCACATAAAACTTATAAATGGTTTGGCTTGCCGGAATGGTTTTAAAGTTTGCCTCTTTGTCAATGTAATACACGCTGGTCAAGGACTTGGCAAGCTGGGTGAGATCGTAGCCTAATATTTTTTTTGCCACACTGCCCCTCGTGTGCACAAACCGCAGCACCGTTCTAAAACCAATTTTGCCAAGTTCGCGGTCGTCCAATTGGGCGTCAACCAATTCATATTTCACTGGGAAATATTCTTTAAGTATTTGTTCCAGTTCCGCATCGGCTTTTGGGTTGCCCATTTTGGCCACGGCTATTTTGAACGAGATGGCATCATTGGTAAACTTCTCGTTTCGCAATCCAGTAAAATATTTTAGCAGCACCTCGGTTTCAGGAAAATCGTTGACGAGCAGATTTTGCTTTTTCTGGTTGCTGATGGCAAAGCGATACAGGGTTTTCAACAGTTCGGTCAGCGAGCTATTGGTTTGCTTCCAGGCAGGTGCGCCAGCATCTACCAAATCTTTGGTGTTGTTGTAGCGCACAAACACAAGCGAGTAGTCTTTTTCTTTTTCAAAAAATATGAGATAGGTAATGGCGCGATTGGTAAGGTAAGCAGTAAATGTTTTCAGTGGGTCGGGCCCGGCCAGCACGTGATCGGTGATTATGTAAGCCACCGCATCAATGCCTGTTTGTTGAAAATATTTTTGTGTTTCTTCCCGCTCTTCCTGCGTAAGCGTTTCATTATATAAAACTACTGCACGGGCGCTCAGCAATGCTTCGGGCACACCATCCATGTATGTGAGCCTGCCCATCACCACATCTTTTTCTTCGGCAGGTTGGGCATGCGAAGCAATGGCTATAAGAAATAAAAACAGGAACGGATAGAATTTCAAAATTATTTTTGGTTTGATGTAAAACGAAGGAATGGGTTGGCTTATTTTAGTAGCCCAATACTTTGACAGATAACAAA
>JAYVAI010000557.1:0-2489 GCA_043751075.1 Cyclobacteriaceae bacterium
TTGGCGATCATGTGATACTCAACACATCGGTGAGTGTTGATCATGATTGTATTGTTGAGGAGTTTGCGCACATAGCCCCACGCTCGGTTCTTTGTGGAAGAGTGCATGTGCATAAGGGCGCGATGGTCGGTGCTGGTTCGGTGATATTGCCGGGCATTCATATTGGCGAATGGGCAACAGTAGGAGCGGGGGCAGTGGTAACCAACGATGTGCCGGCATACGCTACGGTAGTAGGAAACCCCGCACGTATTATTAAATCCAAGTGAGGTGAAAAAGAAAATTGCAATTTATGGCTGTGGAGGATTGGGGCGCGAGGTGTTGGCGTTGCTTCATGCTTTGCCCGAGTGGGAAGTAGTTGGCTTTTATGACGATGGTAAAGCAATAGGAACTGTGGTGAAAGATAGAAAGGTGTTAGGCGGGCTAAGCGATCTGCAAAAAATTGTTGAACCATTAAATCTTGTCTTGGCCATTGGCAACCCATTGACAAAAATGAAATTAGCAGAGGGCATGAACGGAATCAACAACATTAATTTTCCAATACTCATCCATCCAAGTGCTATTATTCAGGATTTCCAATCTATAAAAATTGGCAGTGGCAGTATCATCACGGCCGGTGCAATTCTCACCACCGAAATTGAAATTGGTGAGCACGTTCTAATAAACCTCAATTGCACCGTTGGCCACGATGTTCATATTGGCAATTGCACTTCGGTGATGCCCGGTGTAAATATTGCCGGTGAAGTAATAATAGGAAATGGTGTATTTATTGGTTCGGGGGCAAACATTCTCAATGGCTTGCATGTAGGCGATCAAAGTTTGGTAGGAGCAGGGTCGGTAGTAACCAAATCCGTTGCCAATGGAAATACAGTAGTGGGCATTCCGGCACGACCCATCAGCACAAAATGAATTTTAAAGAATTTAAACCCACCATCTTTTTTCTGCTGAAGTTCCTCGGCCTTTACATCGTCCTCAATTTGCTTTATGGTTGGTATGTTACAGCCTGGTATCCACAGCCTGATCCGGCCACACAGTGGGTTACCTCGCAGAGCGGTATGATCCTCGATGTTTTTGGATATAGCACCTCAACACACAATCATCCATCCAAACCAACCACCTACATTGCGTGGAACGGAAGAGGCATTGTGTCGGTGTATGAAGGCTGCAATGGATTGAATGTGTGGATCGTTTTTCTCACTTTCCTTGTCGCCTTTGGGCCTTATAAAAAAGCCCTGATCTGGTTTGTACCGTTGGGCCTGCTGGTAATCCATATTTCAAATCTCGCCCGCATTGTATTATTGTTTATTGTTTCAATACACATGCCCAACTTTTTATATTTCACCCATAAGTATTTGTTCACGGCCTTCATTTACCTCTTTGTTTTTTTATTATGGATTTGGTGGGTAGTGAAAATGGGCAGGCCTTCAAAAAATGAACAGAGCAATTAACGTAAGGATTTTTTTGGCTGTGCTGGCCGTTGCCGCTTTGGTGGTAGTATTCCTTTTTCAAAGAATAGACATCGGGGCTATGGTTGGAATTGAAAATACCAGTTGGAGGTTTGTTGCAAACCGAAGCATCCGGTTTTTGTTAAATGATGCGTTGGCCATCGTGCTTATATACGCATTGTTTCAAGAGCGGAAGTATGTAGTGTTTTCCATTTGGGTACAATTGTTTGGAATGGTTTTAATTCTTATGCCATACTTCATCATCAAATTCAAGTATCCTTATTACAATGGTCCGCTGGTTTCATTCCTTCACCGCCTTGTTTTAAACCCTACCATACTGTTGCTTCTTATCCCGGCATTTTACTATCAACGAAAATCTAACATCTAACATCTCACATCTTAAATCCTATATCTCACATCTCACATCTCATATCTCACATCTCATATCTCACATCTCATATCTTAAATCTCACATCTCATATCTCATATCTAAAATGTCCAAACCCAAAATATACCTCTCATCGCCACACATGGGTGGAGAGGAAATAAAATTTGTTCAAGAAGCTTTTGACACCAATTGGATTTCACCCGTAGGTCCTCACATTGCAGCTTTTGAAAATGAACTCTCCACTTACGTGGGATTGGATCATTGTGCGGCACTCAGTTCGGGCACAGCGGCCATTCACCTGGCACTGATTATCCTGGGTGTGCAACGAGATGATGAAGTTATCTGCTCCAGTTTTACTTTTTCGGGCACGTGCAACCCAATCGTTTATCAGGGAGCCACACCTGTGTTTGTTGATTCAGAAACCACCACCTGGAACATAGATCCTGAATTACTGAAAGCAACCATTGCGGACAGGATAAAATTGACCGGCAAAAAACCCAAAGCGGTAATTGTAGTTCACCTATATGGCATGCCCGCACAGATGGACAAAATTGTTCAGGTGTGCCGTGCTTTCGAAATTCCAATCATTGAAGATGCAGCCGAGGCATTGGGCTCTACCTTGCACGGAAGGAAGCTTGGCACCTTTGGCGATTTATCAA
>JAYVAI010000558.1:0-2481 GCA_043751075.1 Cyclobacteriaceae bacterium
TATATCATAGCACAGTGGTTTCCGCGCATGTGTGTGTATGACGATGTGGTGGGCTGGCAGAACAAACAATTTCTCGGCCAGGGTGAGTTCACACTTTCATTCGGTAACTACACCGTGAACCTCACCGTGCCTGCCGATCATATTGTAGCGGCCACCGGCATGGTGCAAAATGTAAAAGAAGTATTGACTGCCGAACAACAAGCGCGCTTCGAAAAAGCAAAGACAACTTTTGATAAGCCCCTGATGATCGTGACACAAGCCGAGGCAACGGCCAAAGAAAAAATAAAAGCAACCGATAAAAAGACCTGGAAGTTTTATGCAGAAAATGTGCGCGACTTTGCCTTCGCATCGTCACGCAAATTTCTGTGGGATGCCCAGGCGGTAAAAGTTGGCAACAACACTCCCCTGGTGATGTCTTATTATTCGAGAGAGGGAAACCCTTTGTGGGAACAGGAGTCAACCAAAGCAATAAAAAATTGTCTTATCACGTATTCAAAATATTCCATTGACTATCCGTATCCACAAGCCACTTCGGTGCACTCGGCAAGTTTGGGTATGGAGTATCCCATGATTTGTTTTAATGGCGCGCGCCCCAATAAAGATGGCACGTTTTCAGACCGCACCAAGTGGGGATTGGTGGGTGTGGTGATCCATGAAGTAGGCCACAACTTCTATCCGATGATCATCAACAACGATGAGCGCCAAACCACTTGGATGGATGAAGGCCTGAACACGTTTGTTCAATACCGCACTCAACTGGAGCACTATCCTGATATGCCCCAACGCAGAGGCCCTGCTGCCGGCATTGTTCCATACATGAAGAGTGACCCCGAACATCAACGCCCATTGATGGTAAATTCAGAAACAGTGGCGCGACAAAATTTTGGTAACGAGCAATATGCAAAGTGCGCCACGGCCCTCAACATCTTGCGCGAAACGGTGATGGGCCCCGAACTTTTTGACAAAGCATTTAAAGAATATGGCCAGCGCTGGGCTTTCAAACATCCTAAGCCTGCCGACTTCTTTCGCACATTGGAAGATGCCAGTGCCGTTGATTTAGATTGGTTTTGGAAAGGATGGTTTTACACCACCGACCAGTGCGATCAAAGTGTGGAAAGCGTAAAATGGTTTCAGGTAAAAAAGGAAACCAAAGAGCTTGAAGGCAAAGGCAAAACCGTGAAGCAACAAACGCTGGGAAGTGGGGGCTCAGGAAAAAATGCAGACAACTTTAATAATGGCCCTGAACTGATTACGGTGCTGCCAACAGACGACCGCTTCTATGGAGACTTCCGCGCCCGCGTTGACGACAAAGCACTGATCACCAAAATGGAAAACAAAAATTTTTATGAGGTAACATTGGCCAACAAAGGCGGCCTGATGATGCCAGTGATCATCGAGTGGACATTTAAAGACGGAACGAAAGAAATTGAACGGTTGCCCGCAGAAATCTGGCGCAACAACGAAAGCAAAATTACCAAAGTGTTTGTGAAGGAAAAAGAAGTGACCAACATGGTGATTGATCCAAAACATGAAACCTCAGATGTAAGCACTGACAACAATACATTTCCACGTGTGACACAGCCCAACAAGTTTGATGAATTGAAAAAGAAAAATTGATACCACGTTGACAATTGACAATAGTGCCAGTTGACAAGTGCGTGAATCAATTGCCAATTTATTAAATCCTGAACTTTATCTGAACATTGACTTTATCCAATATGAAAAAACTACTTATACTTATACTTTTGCTATCGGTCTCAAGCATTTCTTCCATCGCGCAACAAAAAGAATGGCAAGGAAAATTTGAGCAGCTTGATCAAATGCTGCCCACTCCTAATAGCTACCGCAGCGGTTCGGGTGCGCCAGGCCACGCCTATTGGCAGCAGCGCGCAGATTATGTAATTGATGTAGAGTTGAATGATGATACCCAAATAATCACCGGTTCCGAAACCATTACTTACTACAACAACTCGCCCGAAACACTCACCTACCTTTGGTTGCAGTTGGATCAAAACCTCTACGACAACGGTAGCATGACACGCAAAACTTCAGGAAGTTCCTTACGGGATTCTGTGCCCGCAAAATTTTTGGCCACCACAACGGGCGCGTATGATTTTAAAGGTGGATATCAAATCAAATCGGTGCGCGATGCTGCCGATAAGTCACTGGACTATACCATCAACTTCACCATGATGCGCATAGACTTGCCGCTCCCATTAAAAAATGGAGAAAAATATACTTTCAAAATTGACTGGTCATACAGCATCAACGACATGATGAAAATCGGAGGCCGCACGGGCATGGAATATTTTCCTGACGATGGCAACTACATCTATTTTGTGGCGCAGTGGTTTCCACGCATGTGTGTGTTTGACGATTTTGAAGGATGGCAACACAAGCAATATCTGGGAGGCGGTGAGTTTGCCCTCACCTTTGGAAATTATAAAGTGCGCATCACGGTTCCGTCCGATCATCTCGTGG
>JAYVAI010000559.1:0-17863 GCA_043751075.1 Cyclobacteriaceae bacterium
AGCGGGCGGCCTTTATACCATCAATGAAAAACGTTTTATCAATCGGTTTTCTGTCCGTGCCGAACGAAATGAGGAGATGCCTCTTTTCAACACGCATATTGACGACTATCTTCAATATGCTCCTGCCATTGCCGTGTATGCATTGAATGCCTTTGGCAATAAGGGAAAGAGTGATTGGAAAAACAGGACGCTGCTTTTAATAAAATCAGAATTGCTAATGACGGCCGTGGTGTTTCCTCTAAAAAAACTCAGCCGCCAAATAAGGCCCGATAGTAGCAACTACCGGTCGTTCCCTTCGGGCCACACGGCACAGGCTTTTGTGGCGGCCACATTTTTGCACAAAGAGTTTGGCCACAAAAGTATCTGGTACAGCGTGGGTGGCTACACGGTGGCAACTGCTATTGGCACGCTTCGGGTGCTGAACAACAAACACTGGCTTTCGGATGTGCTGGTGGGGGCGGGCATCGGTATATTGTCAACCAACTTGGTGTATCACTCACACCGATATAGGTGGGGGAAAAAACCTGCGTTGACTATTGTGCCTACCTATGCCAGGGGGGGCCCTGGGCTTTATTTATCGTACAAATTTTGAGGCAACTTTATATGTATAAATCATATTTCATTGTTTTTTCTTAATGGAACTTCGTACCTGATCGGTAGGCAGGCCTTTGAGTCTCGTGGTTAAAGTTTTACCGCAAAGAGCACGAAGGTTTGCACAAAGGTCACAGAGTGCCATGTTTTTCTTTGTGCTCTTCGTGGTTAAATTTTCACGCACGCAAAGGCGCAAAGTCCGCAAAGGAAAATTCAAAGATTGGCTGAACCGTGGGGGCTCTAGCACAGAATTTTTTTGAGTCTTTTCGACTCAAAACATTCAGTATATGAATTCTCCGTGAGGGGTTTTAAGTGTTACTTTCTTTTCGGTAGCGGCCTCCACCCTGCCTATGATTTGCGCCTCTATGCCAAAGCTCTTGGCAATATCCATCACATACTGCGCAAAGGTTTCCGACAAATAAATTTCCATGCGGTGGCCCATGTTGAACACCTTGTACATTTCCTTCAGGTCGGTGCCCGATGCCTCGCCAATAAATTTAAACAGCGGAGGGATATCAAACAGGTTGTCTTTGATCACGTGCAGCGAATCGATGAAATGGAGCACTTTGGTTTGTGCGCCACCGCTGCAATGCACGATGCCGTGTATTTGTGATCGCAAATTTTTCAAAACTTCGATCATCACCGGTGCATACGTGCGCGTGGGCGAAAGCACCAGCTTGCCCATGTTCAAAGGTGCGCCCGGCACTTCATCCGTCACTTTATATTTCCCCGAATAGACCAGATGATCGGGCACGGCTTTGTCGTAGCTCTCCGGATATTTTTCTGCATACGCATGGGCAAACACATCGTGGCGTGCCGAGGTAAGTCCGTTGCTGCCCATGCCGCTGTTGTATCCGCTTTCGTAGGTTGCCTTGCCGGAGGATGCCAGCCCAACAATTACATCGCCAGCCTGAATGGTACTGTTATCAATGATGTCGCTTCGTTTCATCCGGGCAGTAACCGTGCTGTCCACAATAATGGTGCGCACGAGATCACCTACGTCTGCGGTTTCTCCACCCGTACTGTGGATGTCCATGCCATGCAACCGCAATAGGTTCAGCACTTCCTCGGTGCCGTTGATGAGGGTGGAGATCACCTCACCGGGAATCAGGTTTTTATTTCTGCCAATGGTGGAGGATAGCAATATCGGGCCGGTGGCGCCCACACACAGCAAGTCGTCCACGTTCATGACAATGGCATCATGCGCTATCCCTTTCCAAACAGAAAGATCACCGGTTTCTTTCCAGTAGATATAGGCGAGCGAGGATTTGGTGCCCGCTCCATCGGCATGCATGATGGTGCAATAGTCACGGTCACCGGCCAGCGCATCGGGCACAACTTTGCAAAATGCTTTTGGGAACAATCCCTTGTCTAAATTTTTTATGGCCTGGTGCACATCTTCTTTGCTGGCGGACACCCCGCGCTGATTGTAGCGATCGCTGCTCACGATAGATTTATTTATAAGGGCAAAGGTGCGAAGAATGCGGGATAGTTGGTGCGGGAGATAAGATGCGATGCACGACAGCTTTGCAAACAGTTAAAATTTTTCACGCAAAGACGCAAAGTTCGCAAAGTGAAAGAAATCAAAGCAAACTTTGCGCCTCTGCGCCTGCCTTGCCGGGTAGCTACCGGCCAGGCAGCCTTACCGCACGGTACCATAAACTGGTGAACAAAATGTTTTGAGGCAGCCGATGGGTGTATGTCAGTTTCAATTGCCACGGGCTTAAGCCTGCCTGTCCGGTAGGCAGGCCCGTGGCAATTGAACAACTACCCGAAGTGGGCTTCCTGCCCGATCGCTTGGCAGGCGGGTAGCCCAAGTATTGATTTCAAAACTGCAGTACACCCAGGCGGCTTTGGCACCCACCCATTCAGCAATCCATTTTTTAAAACAGATTGTGCGTGTTACTGGTTATTCCCGTAAGTTTGATATTCCATATAAGTAACAAAAGGATTAAAAACGATATGTCGATCCAAGAAAGATTTAAACCCGAAGACCTTGAGCGGATAAAAAAAGCCGTGCGCGAGGCCGAAAGCAAAATCTCCGGTGAGATTGTGCCCGTGTTTGTTGAGAAAAGTGGAGCCTATACCATAGCCACTTACCGTGCGGGTTTGATTGCCGCAGCAGCAGCCTTTCTGTTCATTGTTATTTTTGACCGCTATGTGCCTTCGCTCGCAGTCTATGACCCCCTGCTCATTTTCGTTTCCGTCATGTTGGTGGGGTCTATCGGAGCCTCGTTGGCACATTTTATAAATCCTGTAAAGAAGTTGATGCTCAGCCAGGCCCACATGGATCAGGCCACGCGCCAGCGGGCCGAAACGGCTTTTCTCGAAGGCGAAGTTTTTAACACACGCCAGCGCACCGGCATACTTATTTTCATTTCGTTCTTCGAGCATGAAGTGATCGTGATGGCCGACAAAGGCATCAACAAAGAGGTGGACCAAAAAGAATGGGACGCGTTGGTGCGCAGTATAATTGAACAAGTGAAAAAAGGAAAACTTGCCGATGGCATAATTGCAGCCGTTGGCCGGTGCGGTGATATCCTGTTGGAAAAGAAATTCGTGATCACGCAAGACGATGTGAATGAATTAGGGGATGACCTGCGGCTCGAATAAACTTTTTTAAACTCTTACTCCGCTCATGCTTTCCACCATCATGAAATCAACACTTGCCACATTATTTTTTGCGCTGCTGTTATTTTCCGCAGCCGCACAGCGCAAAGTGCCTGCCCACGGTGGCGTGTGGGTGCGCGATGAAGCAGGGATACTCACTCCGCAAACAAGGGCGCAGTTAGAGGCAATCTTACAAGCCCACCGCGATTCCACTTCCAATCAAATTGCCGTCTATCTCATCCCTTCATTAGAGGGTGACGAAATTGATTCGTACGCTGTGCGCGTGTTTGAAGAATGGAAATTGGGAGATGAAAAAAAAGACAACGGTGTCTTGTTCTTAGTTACCATGCAGGAAAAACAAATGCGAATTGAAGTAGGCTTGGGCCTGGAGGGCGTGCTCACCGATGCCCTTAGCAGCCGCATCAACCGCAATGAAGTGGCACCAAATTTCCGGCAGGGAAATTACGAAGCAGGAATACAGGCAGGTGTGATCGCTATTATGCAGGCCGTGCAGGGCACATACGTAAACGAATCGCCAGTTGTAAAAAAACGCAAGGGCCGCTCGCCCATTGGCTCGATCATCTTTATCCTAATCCTGCTCATCGCCATGTCGCGCAAGGGCCGTGGCGGCAGTGGTGGTACAGGAGGCTTTTTGACTGGCGCTGTGCTGGGCTCCATGCTGGGCGGAGGTATGGGAAGGAGTTCCGGATCGTGGGGCGGTTCGGGTGGCGATTTTGGCGGAGGGGGTTTTTCGGGCGGAGGGGGCTCGAGCGATTCGTGGTGATGAATTTCGAATGATCAATGATGAACTATGAAGTAGAAGTGTCGGGCGAAAACAAACAACTTAATCTTGAAAGTAGAATTATGCGATTGAAATTTTTGATCTGTGCATTGGCGATATCATTTTATGCAATGGGGCAGAAGGCAGTGCCCGAATTATGGAACACGCGTGTGCATGACGATGCCAAGGTATTGAAACATGAAACCATCGATCATCTGGAAAAGCAACTTGCCCACTATGAAGACAGCACCTCCAACCAGATCGCCATACTCATCATCAGCTCGTTGGAGGGCGAAGCGATAGAACAATATTCCATCAGGGTGGCAGAGGTGTGGAACCTGGGCCAAAAAGATAAAGACAACGGTGTGCTTCTCTTGATCGCCATTGACGACCATAAAATGCGCATCGAAGTAGGCCACGGGCTGGAGGGCGTGCTTACCGATGCATTGAGCAGCCGCATTATACGCAACGAGATGGCCCCCGATTTTCGCAGGGGCGATTATGATGCCGGGGTCATTGCGGCCATCACCGCCATTACCCACGCCATTGCTGGCGAATACAAAGCAGAGGAAAGCACCGGGTGGAATTCGAACTGGACAATTGTGTTGGTGGTTGGCATTTTGGTTTGGCTCATCATCATGGGCTATGCTTTTTACAAAGAGTTTAAACGCACGCCAGGAGCAAATTCATCAAACACCACCAGCCCAAGCCATCCGTCAAAAAGTTCCTCCTCTTCAAGTTGGTCTTCTTCCTCAAGCGGTAGCAGCTTTAGCGGAGGCGGAGGCAGCTTTGGTGGCGGTGGCAGCAGCGGCAGTTGGTAGCGAATTCCACTGCTAATCGGCAGACCCCAAACCTAAGATCACAAGTGACCAATCATTTTATCCCTCATTAAAGTTGATTGTGTCGGATACATCAATCCAATTGATTTGTTGACATGATAATAGCAACACTCCAATGGCTTATGGATGGGTTGTAGAGCCATGCAAATGCGTAATGTTCTATTCATTACTCTTCTCTTAAATTCTTGATTGGATTTGTTCGTGAAGATTTAAAAGTCTGAAACCCTGTGGTCAAAAGCAGGATGGAAATCATAATTAATGCAGGAAAGATAAAATGAATAAGACTGAGATTAGTTTTGTAGGCAAAGTTGTCCAACCAAAGATTCATCCAGAAGTAACCCAAACCCCAAGCAATCAATACTGAAATGAGAATTATTTTCACATAGCCAGAATAAATCCGCTGGATTAGTTGAGAAGTTGAACTCCCAAATACTTTTCGTATGCTTATCTCTTTGAGTTTGCGTGCCATCAAATATGTAGTAAGTCCAATTAGTCCAATACCGGCAATGATTATAGCAATGATTGAAAATAACGTGTACGCTTTGCTTAGTTGAAACTCTGCACTGTATAATTGTTGTATTTGGTCATCGAGGAAAGAATATTCTAAAGGATAACCGGGGTACAACTCGGGCCATCGGTTTTCAAGAGATGCCAACCCTTTTTGAATATCACCCCCATTAAGACTTACGGAAACAAAACGAAAAGTAGGCGAGAAAGCATACATGATTACTGGCTCAATTGTAGAATGAAGTGAAGTGTGATTAAAATTTTTGACTACACCCACCACTCTTCCTTTCACTTTCCCTGTTATCCACTGACCGATTGGCTGGGATAAATTAAGCTGCTGAACCGCTGCCTCATTCAGTAAGACCTCACTGAGCGTGTCGCGGTTTTCAAGGTTGATTAAACGCCCTTCTTTCAACTTAATCCCATATAGATCGATGAAATTTTCATCCAGTAGAAAAGTAGCCATTGAGCGGTCTTCAATTCCTGTCCCTGTAAAGGAATAAGTGTATGTAAGTGAATTATTGCTTCCTGGCGTGCTTGATGAGAAACTTGCCTTTTTTATTCCGGGCAATTGACTTATCTCATGTGCAAGTACTGAGTGTCTGTCATTTTGTGATCTGTCCTTCACGGGTATTACAATTACCTGATCACTTTCAAATCCTAATCGAAATGATTTTAGAAATTTGAATTGTGATGACACAATTAGGGTGGCCATGATAAGTAAAATTGAAATTGAGAATTGAAACGTAATAAGAGCAGTTCGGATGCTTGACTTGCTAATCGCGCTTCCGCCTTGTTTTGAAACATGAAGCACGCTTGACCGAAATGTTTGAAAAGATGGGATTATGCTGGAAAGAAAGGCGATTGCAATTGCTAAAACTAAGGAAGGGACTACGAGCCACCGACTCGACATTAGTGAAATTTGCTTTCCTGTTGTTAGATTAAAATAGGGAAGCGCAATGTAGGCCAGAATGAAAGCTGTCAGCAATGCTGTCATACAGATTACGATTGATTCCATCCAGAAATATATTGTCAAATGACTCCTGCTTGCTCCCAGTATTTTTTGAATAGCTATTTCCTTAGAGCGCGAAATCTGAGTCGCAGTTGATAAGTTGATAAAATTGGCGCATGCCATAAAAAGTATAAAAATAGCAATGGTGCCTAAAATATAGGAGTAACTCTCATTGCTATTGGGGGTGATTTCGTCTTTTCTGTCAGAGTGCAGATGAATGGAAGTTAAAGGCTGTAAGAAAAGAGTTTCCTTTTCAGAGACCCATTCTGGTGCATTCTTCTTTAATAAGTCTGGAAATTTTAATTCGACTTGTTCGGGAGTTGCACCCTTGGTCAGTACCACGTAAGTATAATGATCAAATTGTCCCCAATGTGTGAGCCTTTTCTCTCCAAGTAGTTCATCCAATGAAGAAAAAGTAATGAATGCATCAGCAATAAAATGTGAATTAGCAGGCAACTCATTCATAATGCCTGTAACCTTCAGGTCTATCTGATTATTGTAGCGAAGCGTCTTGCCTATCGGGTCTTCATTTTTAAAATACTTTTTTGCGAGAACATCAGAAATTATCATCGAATTTTTTTCGGACATTGCCTTGGAGAGATTTCCACTTTTCAACTCGAAGTCAAAGACGCTAAATAATGTACTGTCGGCAAAGAAAATTCTTTCTTCATAGAATTGAACTTCACCATAACCCAGCAAATCTGTCCCAGGGTTTTTACGAAGCCGCAAAACTTGTTCAACTTCAGGATAGGCCCCAGTCAAATATTGTCCAATGGGAGCACTGGTTTTGGCCCATTTTGTAACTGTACCGTCACTCGTAAAGTCCAACACAATACGATAGATACGGTCGGCATTCGTATGATGCCGATCAAAGTTGTATTCATCGTAGATAAAGAGAGTAACAAGTAGAAGGCTTGCCAGCCCAACGCCCATTCCACAAATGTTAATGAACGTGAATAATCTATTTTTATGGAATAGATTACGAATACTTAATTGGAAGAAGGAACGAATCATTAAAATTGCTTTTATACTAAGGGAGGATAAAGTTATGGTAAATAAGTGCAAGAGTTTGGGTTGAATAATTTATTGCCTAAGAATCTCCTAACTCTTGTAGAGTTTTTAAACCAAAGGAGACCTCACGACAATTTGCGATGCCCCCTTGAAAAACTCTCGACAGCATATTATGTAGAACCATTAACTTTACAATCAACTAACCATTTTGATATGCCTACTTTGCTCATAAACCTCCTTATATTATTTTTCTCGTTCATTTCAATTTTCGGCCAGGCGCAAAAGCCCCGCCTCATTATCCCTTCAGGCCATACCAATCCGGTGGTTTCAATAACCTTGGATCGTCATGAAAAAATCATGGCCACGGCCGAACAAACCATCAGCATAAAACTTTGGGATGTTGAAACCCGCAAGGAGCTGTACTCATTCAATGGCCATGCGGAGGCCGTCAATGACGTGGCCTTCTCTCCCACCGAAAATTTGTTGGCCAGTACCAGCGATGATAAATCCATTATCATCTGGAATTTGCAGCGTGCTGCCAAGCAAAGTTCGTTCACCGGCCATACCGATGCTGTGACCCGCGTAAAATTTTCATTGGATGGCACTCAGGTGATAAGTGCTTCCTTTGATGGCACCATTAAACTATGGAACGTGGCCGATGCAACTTTGCTGCGCGATATCGCCATCGGAAATCCCATACACAGTCTTGCCCTTAGCCCGCAAGATGAATACTTCTCCTGCGGCACGCGCTCTGGCGACCTTGTCCTGTTCTTACCAGAGCCTGCCACAGAATAAGGAGTTGAAGCAGCACATCCGGTGCAACTTGTTACCTCATCTTCCCCACAACCTTGAAAGGCAAAGAGAAAGAAAACCAAAAATGAGATATTGATCCAGGTTGATGTTTTGTTAAAAAGTTTGGGGTTTTTCATAGGCATTTTGCTTTTAGTATCAAAAGGTAATATGAATTCCACAAATAGTCAAAAGCAGTCCAAAATTCTTCCCGGTTTAATTCCTGACCATGTTCTTGAGAATATCTATTTTTGCCTCCTTAATTAAAGCCAGATACCAAGAACGAACTGGCCATCACCATTCCAAATAAAATTCAACACTATGAAACGCGACAAAGTAGTTTTTGACCTCATTGAAAAGGAAAAGCAACGGCAAGAGCATGGCATTGAATTGATAGCCTCCGAAAATTTTGTGTCGCAGCAGGTAATGAAAGCGCAAGGCTCGGTGCTCACCAACAAATATGCCGAAGGCCTGCCCGGCAAGCGATACTACGGAGGCTGCGAAGTGGTGGACCAAGTAGAGCAGTTGGCCATAGACCGCATAAAAAAATTGTTTGGGGCCGCGTGGGCCAACGTGCAGCCGCACTCGGGCGCGCAAGCCAACGCTGCCGTGATGCTTGCCTGCTTAAAACCGGGCGATAAAATTTTAGGCTTCGATCTTTCGCATGGCGGCCACCTTACGCACGGCTCACCTGTCAACTTCTCGGGCAAATTGTATCAACCATCTTTTTATGGTGTCGAGCAAGAAACCGGGTTGATTGATTTCAAAAAAATTCTTGAAACAGCCCAGCGCGAAAAACCAAAGATGATCATCTGCGGTGCGTCTGCCTATAGCCGCGATTGGGATTATAAAAAATTGCGCGAAGCTGCCGATAGCGTAGGCGCATTATTACTGGCCGACATCTCCCATCCGGCAGGCCTTATTGCCCGCGGCTTGCTCAACGACCCCATGGAGCATTGCCACATCGTTACCACTACCACGCACAAAACCCTTCGCGGCCCTCGTGGCGGATTGATTTTGGTAGGAAAAAATTTCGATAACCCGTTTGGATTAAAGACGCCTAAAGGGGAACTGCGCAAAATGTCGTCCGTGTTGGATTCGGGAGTTTTCCCCGGCACACAAGGTGGCCCATTGGAGCATGTGATCGCTGCCAAGGCCATTGCCTTCGAGGAAGCGTTAAGTGATGAATATCTCACCTATATTGTGCAAGTGGCAAAAAACGCAAAAGCAATGGCTGATGCCTTTGTTGCTAAAGGCTATAAAATTATTTCGGGCGGCACCGACAATCATTTAATGTTAATAGACCTTCGCTCTAAAAATTTAACAGGAAAGATTGCCGAAGAATCGTTGATACAAGCCGACATTACCATCAACAAAAACATGGTGCCCTTCGATACGCAATCGCCCATGGTCACCTCGGGCATGCGCATAGGCACACCGGCCATCACCACGCGTGGCCTTATGGAAAAAGATGTTGTAAAAGTAGTTGACCTGATAGACGAAGCATTGAGCAAACCGGAAGATGCAAAACATTTGAAATCGGTGAAGCGCAAAGTGAATACCTTGATGAAGAGGTTTCCGTTGTTCTCTTAGGAGCGTAACACCGAATGATGGAATGTAGAATATGAGAAGCCATCGAATTTTTATATTTTAGAGAAATGAAATTAGACGATCAAGTGAAACAATTAACCGAATTGATGGCCGAATTGATACCAACAGTGGATAAGTTGGTAGAAACGCAGAAAAAAACAAATCTTGAAACCTCTGAAATGAGACTTTCCAATATGCGCCTTGCAGAAGCCATAGAAAAACTAATTGTTAAAATTGATAAGATTGATCAGTTTGAAGAAAGGCTGATAAGAATTGAGCGCACACTCTTCAAATAGAAAAACATAGTTTATCTTTTACAATCTTATTTGCAGAACCCTATTATGGCTGAAGAAAAAGAAATGGCATTCCTCGATCACCTGGAAGAATTAAGGTGGCATGTGGTGCGGGCGGTGGCTGCGATCTTCGTGGCAATGATCACGGCATTTGTCTTTATAAAAGAAATTTTTGATTACATCATATTCGCGCCTGCCAAGATTGATTTCCCCACATTCAAATACATGTGCCAATTGGGCAAGTTCTTCGAGTTGAGCGAACTCTGTGTCACCGATCTGCCTTTCAAAATCCAAAGCCGCAACATGACCGGGCAGTTTATGATGTCGCTCACCGCTTCCTTTGTCATTGGCTTGATCGTGGCTTTCCCTTATGTAGCCTGGGAAGTATGGCGGTTTGTGAAACCGGGGCTTCAAAACAAAGAAGTAAAATATTCTAAGGGAGCAGTCTTTGCCGTATCGTTCCTTTTTATAACCGGAATCCTTTTTGGCTATTATGTTCTATGCCCCACCACCATCTGGTTTTTGGCAACGTACTCCATCAGCGATATGATCGTCAACGAGTTTGACATTACCTCCTACGTATCAACTATCTCCGGATTGATTTTGGGTTGCGGCCTTCTGTTTCAGTTCCCCATGGTTATTTATTTTCTCTCTAAAGTTGGCATTGTTACCCCACAACTGATGCGAAAGTATCGCAAGCATTCCATTGTGGTGATCTTGATATTAGGGTCCGTCATCACTCCTTCCGGAGACCCCTTTAGCTTAGCGGTGATATCGTTACCTTTATATTTCCTTTTTGAGGTCAGCATTTATATTTCTTCGGTAGTGCAAAGAAGAAAGCGAAAAGAAGAAGAGGCCGAACTTCGTGCCGAACAGCAAAGGAGTTGACGTATGGTGTTACACAAATCCTTTTATAAATATTTGGCGGCACCCCGAAAAAAAAATCGGGGCCAGGCTATCCGCTGCAAGTCCTCCCCCGATGGCTCACGCGAAACGTGTGGCCAACGGGGTGTGGGCTTTCCGCTTCTATCCCTTGCCGGAGCCACCCGCACATCCATCCAACCTAACCAATAAGACCATGGAAAAAATAGCGATCGGTGCCGACCATGCCGGGTTTGAATACAAAGAGTTTTTGAAAAAATGGCTCGAAAAAAAAGGATACACCACCAAAGACTTCGGCACCTACAATGCTGACGCTGCCGATTATCCCGACTTTGCACATCCCGTGGCAACGGCCGTAGAAAAAAAAGAATTTGATGTAGGCCTATTGGTTTGCGGCAGTGCCAACGGAGTAGCCATCACGGCCAATAAACATCAGGGCATACGCGCAGCCATTTGCTGGAAAGAAGAATTGGCAGAGGTGGCACGCACACACAACAATGCAAACATACTCTGCATTCCGGCAAGGCACATACCCCTTGAACTAGCCGAAAAAATTTTAGATAAATTCCTTCACTCTCATTTTGAAGGTGGGCGGCACGAAACAAGAGTGAATAAGATCAGCTGTTGAACGGTCAGTTCACTAGTGTTGTGTTAAGTAATGGCGGGTTTACATTTACAGACCAAGAACATGTTTGGGATATGAAACTCGTCTGCCGCTTTCATCAATCCATACGTCAGAATAGAGTTACACCGATGCGCTTTTAATTTTTTGTTGATGGAGTTCGTTCGCCTGCTTCACCCATTGGTCGCGCTTGATGCGACCCGGAAAAAATTTCAGTGTTTGGGTAATTTGATTAATGGCTTCATCGGTAAGCTCGCTTACTTGCTTGAAGCTTACAATACCCAATATGTTCAGTTTCTTTTCGATCACCGGGCCTATGCCAATTATTTCTTTCAGGTCGTCAATGTCATTTTTTTCAATTTGAGCGGCAAAAATCTGGTTACTGAAAATACCTGAATGCGCCTCCTTGGTTTCATTTTTAGTACGCACAGCCTCCAGGTCAACTTCCAGTTCGTGCTTCGAACGTTGCTCGTTGTTCAGTGTCCTTTCCAATTGCGCAGTTGACTGCTGCAGATTTTGCAATGTGGACTGGGCCGAAAGCAATTCCTCTTTCAACCGGGTTGTTTCTTGCCTTCCACTTTCCAGGTCAGCCTGCAGCTTTTCTTTTTCGCGGGAAGCGGTAGAGAAATCATCGCGAAAAGTTTCACGAGCACGGGTCAGCGTATTTTCTGCCTTCTCCGCCTGCCTCTGCAAACCATTGGCTTCTTCCTTCCACGACATTTTTTCTGAGCGAAGATTTTGTGTTTCCTCCTGCTGTTTGGTCAACATATCCTGGCGCAAATACCAGGCAATGGCAAAGCCCAACAAGAGCGACACCAATGACATGAGCAGGATTTCGGCAATGGCCCAGGCCGATTCGTGTGGATTTATATCGGCTGGTTTTGGGCTCAACCCTTTTACCCAAAACATATACCATAGCGCACTGGCAAGGCACCACACGGCAAACAAGGCAACAAACAAGTAGGTCTTTTTCATGGGAAGTAAAATTACTTAAAAAGGATTGAGAATGTGCAACCTCCAATCAGCAGAAGGCGTCTTATGGGTTACATTGAAATCGCTTGGTCTTACCGCGGTTTACAAAAAGTACCAAAGAAATTGTCAATCAGAAAATAAAAATCCAAAACCATGTTAAAAAATTATCTCACCGTAGCCATCCGAAATTTGCGCAAGCACAGTTTCTATTCGTTCATCAATGTGGCAGGGCTTAGCATTGGCATTGCCGTTTGCTTCATCATCCTCCTTTTTGTTTTTAATGAAGTAAGCTACGATAAGCACTACGCCAATGCCAACCGTATTTATCGCCTCCGCAGCGACATTAATTTCGGGGGCAACCACTATAACATGACTTATGGCCCGGCACCTATGGCTGCCAAGTTGGTTGCCGATTATCCTGAAGTAGAAGCCGCCATCCGTTTCCGCGGGCGTGGCTCCTATCTGGTGAAGCGCACCACCGAAAATATCAAAGAGGAGAAAGTGATTTGGACCGACAAAGATTTTTTCAAAATCTTTAGTGTGCCGATGATTGCAGGAAACCCGGAGACCGCATTGGCCGAACCCAACTCCATTGCCATCAGCGAAAGCATTGCCAAGAAATTTTTCCCCAACGAAAACGCGCTTGGGCAAACGTTGATTTTAGACAACGAGATAAATGCAAAGATCACAGCCATCTATCAAAACATGCCCGCCAATAGTCATTTTCACTTTGATATACTTATTGCGATGGAAGGCCTGGAAGAAGCCAAAACACCAATATGGTTCAGCAACAATTTTCAAACCTACATGCTTTTGCGGGAAGGCAGCAGTGCTTTGGATATGGAAAAGAAATTTCCTGATCTGGTGCTTAAAAATGTTATGCCACAGGCCATACAAATGTTGGGCAACGATTTTTCCCCCGAAAAATTTAAGCAAGCTGGAAACAAAATAGAATACACACTCCAGCCATTGACCGATATACACATGAAGAGTGCCCTCATGGGCGAGTTTGAACCCAACTTCGACATCAAGTACATCTATCTGTTTGCGGCCATTGCGGTGTTCATCCTGTTGCTTGCCTGCATAAATTTTATGAACCTATCCACTGCCCGCTCGGCCAACCGCTCCAAAGAAGTGGGCATCAGAAAAGTGATGGGTTCGTTCCGCTCTCACTTGATGGGACAATTTTTAGCGGAGTCAACTTTACTGAGCATATTTTCCTTTGTGCTTGCTGTTGGTCTTGCCTATGTGCTGTTGCCATTGTTCAACCAGCTGTCGGGGCGCGAACTTTTTATTCCGTTTAAAGAAGTAAACATGTATGGCTTATTGCTATTGGCAGCTTTGCTGGTTGGGTTGATGGCCGGGATTTACCCTGCGTTTTTTCTTTCCGCCTTCAAGCCTGTAAGTGTGTTGAAAGGAAACGT
Organism: Cyclobacteriaceae bacterium; assembly: GCA_043751075.1. Classification (GTDB taxonomy): domain Bacteria; phylum Bacteroidota; class Bacteroidia; order Cytophagales; family Cyclobacteriaceae; genus ELB16-189. The sequence continues at coordinate 13,924 of JAYVAI010000559.1, forward strand.
TGCATTGGGCATGAAGAGCGGCTTCATCCGCAGCTCATTAGTGGTGTTCCAATTTACCGTTTCCATCCTGTTGGTGATCGGTACAATAGCGGTGTTCAAACAATTGAACTACATCCAGAATAAAAAGTTAGGGTTCAGCAAAGACCAAGTGATCATGATTGACGACTCGTATGCGCTGGGCGACAAGCGACAAACCTTTAAGGATGAAATCAAACGCAACAACAATATTTTGAACGCAACCATCTCGGGCTACCTGCCAGTGGATGGCACCTGGCGCAGCGACACACCCTGGTGGGCCGAAGGCAAAGAGGCCGTGCAGGAAAACATGGTGAGCCTTCAAAACTGGAGTGTGGATAATGACTACATCAAAACATTGGGCATGACAATAAAAGATGGCCGTGATTTTTCGTTGGATTTCCCATCCGATTCATCGGGAGTCATACTCAATGAAACCGCAGCAAAAGCCTTCAATTTTTCTGGCAGCATCATAGGCAGCAAAATCCAAACATTTGGAGAAGGTGAGAATAATGCGCCCGACAAAAATAATCTGCGCTCGCTCACCGTGGTGGGCATTGTGGAAAATTTTCATTTCGAATCGCTCAAACAAAATGTATCGCCTGTTATGATTTTCCTGAGCGACAAACCGAATGGGATTATCTCATTCCGGTTTCAATCGCAAAACTCGCAGGAGATTATTTCGATGATAGAAGCCAAATGGAAAGAGATGGCACCCGGCCAGCCGTTCACCTACTATTTTTTAGATCAACGCTTTGGCAACATGTATGCTGCCGAAACTCGCTTGGCCAAAGTGTTCGGGATGTTTGCAGCACTTGCGGTTTTGATTGCATGCCTTGGCTTGTTTGCTCTTACCGCTTTCACGGCCGAGCAGCGCACCAAAGAAATTGGAATAAGAAAAGTGTTGGGCGCAAGCGTAACGGGCATCGTGATTATGCTATCGAAAGATTTTGGCAAGCTGGTGCTTATCGCATTTGTGCTGGCCGCCCCGTTGGCCTGGTATGGCATAACCTGGTGGCTGAAAGACTACACGTACAAAACAGAAATTGGTGTTGGCTTATTTGCCTTTGCGGGATTGGCCGCATTCCTTATCGCATGGCTCACCATGAGTTTTCAATCGTTCAAGGCAGCCTCGAATGATCCGGTGAAATCGTTGAGGAGAGAATAAGTTCACACGCTGGCTTTCTTGAAGTCTTCTTTTGAGATTTTACTCCCTCAGTTTTACTACCAGATACAAAGCCACGGGTGGGGTTAAGCTAAAACTGGTTCTCCTTTCGGTTGCACCGAATCCAAATCCGCTTGGAAAATCAGTCGCAACAAATGATTGATAGTAAAAGGATGCTTCGGTGCCCAAATAAACCTTTTCGCTTATGTGAAACATCAGGCCAAACCGTGGGCCAATTCCCGATCCATCTGTATCTGTTTGAGTAGTTGTGGTGCCAAAACCTTGAGTGGATGTGGTTGTAAAATCCCTTGTGCCACTGAGCAATAAATCAAAACCAAACTGACCGGTCCATCGCTTGCCCCATGCCCACTTCTTGTCATACCCGATCCTGAAAAAAGTATCTCTTGTCTTTGTTTCTATTGGTGTGCCTGCGTTGGAGTTGCCATTGAAAGTATTTTTACTGTAGGTAAAGCCAATGTTTATTCCTCTTCCGTTATCCCTTCGGTTGATGGAATATTGAAGGATGTATGGGTTATTGAAAAAATTGTCGTTGCCGCTAATGTTGAACAGCTGCCGCACCAAGCGGTTGGCTTCTATGCCTAAATAATGAACCGTTTTTGAAGCGGGCTTAGTGTTGGTTTGAACATCTATAGATGAAGATCGTGAAATTATTTCTTCCACGGGTTCGGGTTTCTCGGCCACCACCATTTTCGATGGCAATTCGTACGTTTTAAATGCTGCACCTTCGCACTTATTTATATTTACAAAATGCTTGATAAGGTCGGCCTTGTTATATCTTAATTTTTTGAAGTAAGCCGTGGTGCTGTCTATGCAGTTCACCCGGTCGAGCAGGGTTGCCTGAAATGAATTGTTGGTTTGTACTCCTTCTGCGGTTTTGTATTTTTTAAAAACGAGTTGCTCAATCGAATCAGGGGCCGCGTTGAAAAAATACCTTTTCAATCCTTCGGCCTCATAGGCATAGAGAATGACTTTTCCTTCCACTAATATTTTTAAAAACAAGTCTTCTGTTATCCACTCTGGCTCTTGCTGGTAGCTCAACAAATGTCCCTCATCACCCGAAATATCAATGCTCACTTTTACCTTCACCATTTTGATATAGTTGGAGATGGCAAATTCCTTTATCCCTTTTAGCGGTGCGCTTTTCACAGCATCTTTCCAACTTGCCATGTAGGTCAAATTTGGGTGGGTGCCCCAATCCTCAATCTTTATATAACATTCTGTTTTTTGATTGTCGGCATCAATGAAATAACCCTTTTCAAAAGTGCCCTGCCCTTTGGCCGGCACCAGAAAAAAGACAATAACAACAGCGCAAAGCAGATGCTTCATAGTATTGGTTTAACTGGATTGAAAAAAAGTGGAGCAGAACCTGATCCCTAAAATATCACTTGGCCTTGAACGGGTTCGACAGCTTAGGGTCATTTATCATTTCGTGATCGGTGAGCGTATTTAAAAAAGCAACGATGGATTTTTTCTCCAACGCAGAAATATTCATTTGTTTGGCCCTTCCATCGGCACCTTTTAGCCGGCTGTCTAAGTTGGCACTGTTGGCAATTCCGTTGCTGTAATGATCTATTACTTCTTCCAACGTTTTAAAGCGGCCATCGTGCATGTATGGCCCGGTGAGCGCCACATTTCTAAGAGAAGGTATTTTGAATTTTCCGGCATCTTTTAAGTTTCCAGTAACCGAAGACATGCCCTGATCTTTCAACACGCCATCCAATCCAATATCGGCAAAGCCATTGGCTTCGTGGCACGTGTTGCAGTTGAACTTGTTGAAAAACAATTGTCGGCCCAGCTCTTCGGTGGCTGATAGTTGCTGATGATCAATATTTATAAAAGAGCTACTACTGATTGGCAAAACGGACTTATCAAACTTGGAATGTGTGGAGCGTATGCTCAACAGAAACGCACTCAGACCGAGTGAAATATTTCGGCTGGTAAATTCCTCTTTACCAAAGGCATTGGTAAACAACGTTTTGTATTCGGGTATGGCCGAAAGTTTTTTGGCAAGGGTCTCAAGATCGTGTACGCCCATTTCAATGTGGTTCATGATGGGCTTTGTTACCATCACCTCAAGTTCGCTTTCGCGGCCATCCCAAAATAAAGAAGTTGGCGGAATAGCGGGGCCTTGCTCAGTCATCACCACAGGCAAGGGCACACCGGGCATGTAGCTTCCTTGAGGTGAAGGAACTATTTTGGTATCAATTTTTATAACAGGCATAAGATTGACTCCAAACGTATTCGAAACTATATTTTGGATGGGCATGGAGTTGCGTGTGGTGATCTTGTTTTCAAAGCCTCTGCTAAATTTTGCATTGTCGGAAAAAGCAAGTGACTGCTTATGGCAACTGGCGCACGAAACGCTGTTGTTGAGCGACATGCGTGGGTCATAAAACAAAACCCTTCCCAGCGTGGGCAGATGGTCGGTAGTGCCTGAAACATTATATGAAAACGGGGTTTCCGGAAGTTCCAGTTTAGTTTCTACTGCATTCATTTTTTCAAATGGATCGCACTGAAAGCAAATCATTGCCACTGCGGCAAGGAGGAGGGTGAAGGTTAATTTTTTCATAATTTGAAAAGGGTTACTACTAACGGGAACACAATATACTAAATTTTCCTTTTGGTGATTGACCGGGTCGTTAGAAGGGGGGCATTCAAAATGTCGCGGTAACAATAAGTTGGGGGCTGACTAAAAAGTCGCTTTTGTCATCGCGGCCTTTGAGCCGCGATCTCGTTTTT
>JAYVAI010000560.1:0-6423 GCA_043751075.1 Cyclobacteriaceae bacterium
TAGTTCAAAAAATTATTCTTTGCTGAGCGCCTATTAGTCCTTGCTGTTGGCTGATGGGATAACGAAATGAGCTTAAATAAGTTTCATTTTGCGAGGGTAGCTGGTGTGCTGTAATCAATAAAGGGTTGTTACCTTAAAGATGAAAATTGTCAAAAAGCATTTTGACGATCTTTAGGTAATGACCAACATGTTGTAAAATGGTTATGTTGTCAATTGTCAACTGACTCAATCGTTCGACCACACGAGAAAAGAAACAATCACCAATTGATCGCTCATATATTGAATGATGGGTTCTTCGTGATCGAACTGGCTTCCAAATTTTTTGCGCATGGCCTTTATTTCATCATCGGTATTCCACTCGGTGGCAATCATCTTATGGGTTGGGTCAACCTTTTTTTTGATGCTTACTAAAGTGCGTTTCATAGATGGGAAGGTTTATTTTACAGAATTCATTTTTAAAAGCTGCGGCTTAGAGAACCATGCTTAGCACGGGCATGTCTGCCCGGAAAAGCATTGATTCGGTGATTCCAATCTGATAATATTTTTTTCCTGTTCTGTTGTGCGTGGAAAGGGCGAGTATGTTCGTTTTTATTTTTTTGGATATGGCCAAAATGCCCTCGTCTTTATAAAAATCGTTATGAACAAAAAGTTTGTGTTTCTTGGGATTGATAGCACCTTGTAAACGGGCAATCCGTTTTTCGATGGTAACGCTATCGGTAAATTCGGCAGGCGTGTTTACATAGGCGAAATCCAATTTTGCTTGGATGCTTTCTGCAAATGCCAACACACGCTTCACCGATTTCTTAGCGCCTTCTTCGGCAAAGTCAGAAGCATACAGGATCCTTTTTAATGAAACAGGTTTGAAATTTTTCTTTACGGATAATACGAGGCAATTCGTGTCCCTCACAATTTTTTGGGCTGTGGAGCCAATGAATTGCTGCGATGATTCGCTTATTCCATGTGCACCCATTACAATCAAATCAATTTTGTTGTTGGCAGCATATTCCAAAATAGTTTTATAGGGCACACCGCCATAAACGCGTGGTATAACGGTAAGTGCATCAAAGAGGGCAAGCGCGGAAAAATCGCTGAGCTGTTGCTCACCATCCAATATTTTGTTTTGGATCTCTGTATTCTGTTCTTGCTGCGCTTGCGATAAAACCTCCCAGTCTTCAGGAGCTTTTACTATATGAACAAGATGAACCGTTGCCTGGCATTTCTTGGCAACAAAGCAACCCGTACGGGCAGCGCTCATGGAATGTTGTGAAAAGTCGATGGGGATCAGAATATTTTTCATGGATCGAGTAATTTTTTATGACATACTACTTCGGCAGTTACTTTAGCGACATTGCTGTACAGGCAAATACAAAGTATCTATCTGCTTTTTATGTCGCCTAACCTGCGTAGTACATTGTAATATTAGCTTCATTGGCCAGACTAATATCTGAGTTCAATCACTGCCAAAGATGATCTTTGTCAATTTTTTTGATTGGGGGGGATTTTTTCTGCAATACTTGGGCTAAAGCCTAACTTCCTACAGGTGTTCAAGTGCCACGGGCTTAAGCCCGTGGCAATTGATAATGATACTATAAGGGACTTTAGTCCCAACACTAAATCTGTTGATAAATGCGATCAAGGCCAACAAAGAACCGATCAATAAAGAACCCTGAACTTGATCGTGTTCTCTATGGCCCGCAGTTCTTTGATCACATCTTTGTTGTATTCTTTGTTGATGTCGGTGATCACGTAGCCGATGCTTTCGTTCGTCTTCAGGTATTGGCCCACAATATTGATTTCATTGTTGGCCAATATCTGGTTTATCCTGGCGAGTATGCCCGGCACGTTGTTGTGTATGTGTATGAGGCGGTGTGCATTTTCCAATATGGGCAGTGTTATGTTGGGGAAATTCACGCTGTTGCTGGTGCTGCCTGTATTGATGTAGTCAAGAAATTTGCCCGACACAAAACCGGCAATGTTTTCCTGTGCTTCTAAGGTGCTTCCGCCAATATGAGGGGTGAGTATGGTGTTGGGCAACCCGCGCAGTTCTGACTTGAATTCTTCGTTGTTGCTTTTGGGCTCGTGAGGAAAAACATCCATGGCACAACCGGCCACTTTTCCACTCAACACATTTTCTTTCAGCGCAGCAATATCCACCATGTGGCCACGGCTCAGGTTCAAAAAGATGACGCCCTTTTTCATCAGGTCAAATTCTTTTTTGCCTATCAGGTTTGTGTTTTCTTTTCTGCCGTCCACATGCAACGATACAATGTCAGCGATTTCCAGAAGCTCTTTCAAAGACTTGCACTTGATGGCGTTTCCCAGACCCAACTTTTCTTCGCGGTCGTAGTAGAATACTTTCATGCCCAGCGATTCGGCCAGCACAGAAAGTTGTGACCCTATGTTTCCATAGCCAACAATGCCGAGTTTCTTGCCGCGTATTTCGAAACTTCCTGTTGCCGATTTGTCCCACTTGCCCTCGTGCATTTTGGCCGACTTGTCGGCTATGTTGCGGATCAATAAAATGATTTCGCCAATCACAAGTTCCACCACCGACCGCGTGTTGCTGTACGGTGCATTGAAAACGGCCACTCCGCGCTTAGTGGCTTCTTTCAAATCGATTTGGTTTGTGCCAATGCAAAAGGCACCGATGGTCATCAGGCGGCTTGCGTTTTCGAGCACACGGGCAGTGACCATTGTTTTGGACCGGATGCCCAACACCGAAATGTTTTTGATTTTCTCGCACAGTTCTGCTTCATCCAATCCGGCCGGATAGACCTCCACATTAAAACCTTCTTGCCGGAATGCTTCCACTGCGTAGGGATGAACATTTTCCAAGAGCAATACATTGATCCGGTTTTTGGGATACGAGATAACGGTATTCAGCTTGTTCAGATAAAGAAACTCGTCTAAGCTTGGCGCAATGTGATCTGCCTTGTTGGAAACTTTTTCCCTTTCCACATTTTCGGTGAACGCGAAAAATTTATTGGCAAGGCCCGCGTGTTTAATTTCATAGTCGGTGTAGCCATCGCCAATCACATACACATCACCGGGCAGGTTCAGCCGTTTCAGTTGCTCTACTTTTCCATTATTGGCCGAGAGTGGGTTCTCTTTGTCGAAGCCAATTACATTTCCCTGTTCATCAAAAATAAAACGGTTGGCAAAAATGTTTTCTGCCTTCACACCATATTCCGTTACAATGGGGTCTATGAAGGCATGAAATCCGTTGGAGATGATATAGATGTTATCGGCATAGCGTTCAAAGAAATCTTTATTTCGTTTGAAAGATTCCGATACCAATTCCCTCAACACAACCACCAATTGCTCAAGGTGCCTGCGGGTGGGGGAGAGTAATTTTATGCGCCTTTCCAGCGACTCGCGGAATGAGAGCGAGCCATCCATGCCCTGGTTGGTGATATCAACAATTTGCTTTTTTATTTTCTCTAAGTCAGGATGGTCTTTGAGGGAAATTTCGGCCAAGGCATCAAACCCTTCCACTTTGGTAAACGTGCTGTCGAAATCGATTACGAAATACTTATTTAGCTTCATTGAAAAAATGATAAGCTCAAAAGTAAAACTAAAAGTTCACAGTGCACAGAGCAGGGGCAGTGCACTAACATGAAAAATGAAATCGAACAGATGTTAGGGGGTATTAAACGGTGGTGATTTTGAATTTGAATTTGTCGCGATAGCTATCGGGATTGAGTTTTAATTTCTGTAAGGTTGGGGCCAGTGGGTTGAGTTGTTTAGTGGAGGCGTGCGATACGTTTATAAAATGCTTGCATAAAGCCAACCATATTACTGTGGATATGTGCAAATGTTGTAATTGAACGTGTGTATATTTAGGAGTTAGCGGTCATGCTTGGGGACACTGCTAACCCGAATATTTCTGCAAAAAAACGAACAGACAAAATGAAATTATACGAATTATCTCAGTTACCATTTAAGGAACGATTCAAGTTTGTTAACGACCTGAGGGAAAGTAATTCTGAACTTAATTCTGATGTCAAAATAGTTACTGATATTTTTGAAAGCACCATAGAATGGTTTCAAAAGCCAACTAATGTCACAGACACAAATTTGACTGCTAAGCTTAAAGATGCTAAGGAAGAACTCCCTTCAAATTTTAAAACAATTTATGAAATAATGGAGGGTTCTGTAATAAAGAAATTACCAAGTAACGAAAGACAACGAATATTTGACGATTCTAAAGAGGCATGGTGTTTACATTATCCTGAGTTCAAAAGAATTTCAGATTTGATGCAGAATTATAAAACTATTGAAATGTTAGCTGAATACTGTAAACATTCTCCTCCTGCATTCATTCACGACAGAGCAATTGAAGCTTATAAAAAATGTATTTCGTTTAAAGTCAAACTTACAAAAAAGGTTTTATCTCCCTTACGAGACCATCCCGACCAGACAGATATGTGGTGTCATTATGTTGATTACTGTATTGATAAAAACATAGTAAAGTCATTTTTAAAGGATTATCAAAAATGGAATTTTAAAATACATAACCAATGGAATGAAATTTATTACTCAAAGCAAGATTTCTTTTCTAACGCGGGATATAAATTGCCTTGGGATTTCTATATTAAAAATCCCGATTTGCTGAAAGGAAAAGCAGATGAAATTCAAAAAACGCAAGAAGAAATACTTTCTTTATTGACTGCAGGACAAGAATTGGTTGTTAAATATGACGAAGCTATTACTTTAGAATATGCTACTAACGCCACAGGTATGTCTTTGTATGAAAGGGAATTAGAGATATTACAAGCAAATGAAGGAGAGAGCGCTAATGATGAAGAATATTGTTATGTCTATACTTTAGAGTGCGAATTTTTTGTTTTTTATGTTGGCATAGCAGCAGAACCGGAAGTGAGATTTGAACAGCATATCAGAGGTGCATTTAGCGATGAAGCTCATTTATTCAAATCAAAATTCATTCAAAAGTATCATAAGGAAGTAAAGCAGAAAATAGTTTTTGAAGGAATACGGAGAGAGTGCAAGAAGTTTGAAAAGAATTATATCGCCACACACAGCCCACTTGGAAACATGACCGAAGGTGGAGAAGGTTGAAATAGAAAATACACAAAATAAAAATGACAATGGAAGCAAAAACAGAACTGAAATACATATTTGCCAACATCAACGACTGGTTGAAATTCGCTGAAGCAAAACACGGTGGACTTATTGTTCTCAACGCTGGACTTGTGGTTGGGATTTTATCAAGCTACAGCAACATTCAGAACTTCGTTTTCAAGCCGACAATTCTAATCGGTATTATTTGTTTCGGCATTTCCGTTTTCCTAAGTATCATCTCACAATTTCCTGTGACACAAAATATTTTCTATAACAAAAAGACAGTTCAAAACCCTAACCTCTATTTCTTCGGACACCTTTCACACTTTGACAACCAGACATTCATTGACCAATTCAAAAAGGTGGATACTTCCTTCACACCCTCAAAGTTTGACACCGATTTAATCAATCAGATTTTAGTAAACGCACGAATTGCACAATCAAAATTTGAGTTTTTCAAATATGCGGGCTACTTGACAGCTTTCGGTTCGGGACTTATTGGGTTTTCATCAATCATTAAAATCATATGCCAGTTTTAGACGACCTTAAAAATAAAATAAGCTCTTACGCAAACGAAAAGTATGAGATTGAAGAAACCACGATTGTTCCTTCAACAGACTATTCAAAATTAACTTTTGGCAATAAGGGACTTACATCTTCATTCGCTTTTTTATTCGTTGACATCAGAAAATCAAGCGAACTTCATGACACTTATGGATATAAGCTTGCTGCAAAAATTTATCAAAGCTTTCACGAAATAAATGTTACAATTATATCATCAAACGATGGCTCTATAAGGGCGTTTGATGGCGACAGAGTAATGGGTGTATTCTCTGGAGACAGAAAAAGAAGCAATGCCGTTAAATCTGCAATGCAAATTCATTGGGCAGTCAGAAATATTCTAAACCCTACTTTAAAAACAACAATCCGTATTGGAGCAGGTGTGGACAATGGAATAACACTTGTAACAAAAGTTGGAAAAGGACGAAATACGGAAAATCAAGATTTAGTTTGGATTGGGAAGGCAAGCAATTACGCATCGCACCTATCCAACGAAGCCGATAATACAACAATCATTAGTGTTGACACGTTCACGAATATGGACAAGGAAAACAAAATACTTAGTTCATCAGACCCAAGAGAAATTTGGACGCAAAAAACATTGACTTTAAAAAACGACAAAAAGGTATCATGCTATGAAAGTTCAACTCCTTGGGAAATTGTATAAACTATTGACGCACGAAGAAGCACGAACCGCTAACAGCACCTACAAGAAATTGGCGGTTCAGTGGTTAAATGAAGCTTTGTGCTTCGTATCAAGTTCAGTGGTGGCAGACAGTT